>CAMLFI010000049.1 GCA_946479225.1 uncultured Mucilaginibacter sp.
GGCTAATATACCCGCTCCGGCCAGGCCTATGCCTGCATAACGTAAAAACGACCGCCGGCCAATACCTGCGCTTTCGCTCTCCAATAGTGTTTCTGTTTTCATAGCTAATGTTATTTTAATATTAATTACTGGTAGGTTATTTTAGGGTAACTACGCAATTAAAAAACTATGGATTTCCGCGACGATGTCTTTCATACTTCTTTCAGGAATAAAAAATTTACTTTAAGTATAATATACTCCCAAAAAGAGTAAAATATATTTCTATTAAGTAGAATACAGGGCAGTATGATAAAATTTGCCGTAAACAGAAAGATTAGTAATTTAGGGGAATGGAGCAGCCGGAACTTTATATTGAGGCGTTAATTTTCGCGTCAGAACAAAGCATACGTATTGAAGAGATAATTTACTGCCTGCAAACAGTATTTGAGCGCGACTATACCGCCGAAGAAGTAAAAGGATATATTGCCGCTATCAAACTAAAATACGACGAAGATAACCTGGCCATTGAACTGGTGAACATTAACAACGGATACCAGTTTCTGACCAAAAAAACTTTTCATCCGATAGTGAATTTGCTGCAGTTGCAGCGATCAAAAAAGAAACTAAGTCAGGCTGCTTTAGAGACCCTTGCGGTAGTTGCCTACAAGCAACCGGTTACAAAAACAGAGATTGAGCAGATACGGGGAGTTAACTGCGATTACTCCATACAAAAACTGCTGGAAAAAGAACTGATAAGCATTGCGGGTAAATCAGACACGGTGGGAAAACCCTTACTTTATAGTACAAGCGGGCAGTTTATGGATTACTTTGGCATTAACAGCATTGATGAATTGCCTCATTTAAAGGAACTTGCAGATAATTCGTCGACAATTGGCGAACAGGCGGATTAATTTTCATTTGTTTTTCTTTGAAAATGATTTTTAATTATTTTTACTAATAAATAACACTGCGTTATTACTAAATACTAAACTATATACAAATACTAATTCACCGCACATGGGAGCGCCAAGAAAAAATGCCAACAAAAACATTCCTAAGAGCACAGAGGAAGATGATGATGACGATGATTCGTTAGAGACCGGCACAAAAGGAAAAGTAGTAGAAGATGAAGACGATTTTGATGGTCCGTTAGATGATCTTGCTTTTGAAAATTTTGGTGACGAGGACGATGACGACGATTTTTAAATAATATTTATTAATATAATTGAAAGCATTCGTAGGTTTAATGCCTGCGGATGCTTTTTTATATACAGGCATTTTTAAATATTGAATGACGATTTTAGAAGTAACGGATAACAAAACAAAAAAGGCGTTTTTAGATGTGGCGCGCGCCATTTATAAAGATGACGAGAATTGGGTTTGCCCCCTTGACAATGATGTTGAAGCGGTATTTGATCCAAAAAAAAACAACTTCCACCAATTTGGCAAGTGTATAAGGTGGATACTTAAAGACGATGCGGGTAAACTGATTGGCCGTATTGCTGCTTTCATCAACAATAAAAAAGCACATAACTATGAGCAGCCTACCGGCGGCATAGGCTTTTTTGAGTGCATAGACAACCAGGCTGCAGCCAACTTATTATTTGATACAGCTAAAAGTTGGCTGCAACAAAATGGCATGCAAGCCATGGACGGCCCCATTAACTTTGGCGAGAACGATACTTTTTGGGGCCTGTTGGTTGAAGGTTTTGCGCCGCCATCCTACGGGATGAACTACCATCTGCCCTACTACCGTAACCTTTTTGAAACTTACGGATTTACAACACTTTACGAGCAAATAACTAACCAGCTGTCTCCGCGTGTTCCGTTTCCAGCACGGTTTGAAAAAATTGCCCGCTGGGTATCGCAAAAGCCGGGATACGAGTTTAAACACTTAAAAGTAAAAGAGATAGATAAGTTTGCTGCCGATTTTGTTGAAATTTACAACGATGCGTGGGCCGATTTCGAAAATTTTGTACCCATAAACTACGGCACCATATTGGAAAGTTTTAATAAAATGAAACCCATTTTAGATGAAAAGCTAATATGGTTTGCCTATGTAAACGGCGAACCCGCCGCATTTAATATTGTACTGCCGGATGCCAACCAAATGATAAAACCGCTTAAAGGCAAACTGAACCTGATAGGCAAATTAATATTTGTTTACCGCCGGTGGAAGGGTGTTAACCGTATGCGTGCTATTGTAATGGGGACCAAGAAAAAATTTCAAAATCACGGCATCGAGTCGGCCTTGTTCATCACTTTAGGCGATTATGTTTTACCGCTTGATCAGTATGATACTTTGGAATTATCGTGGGTAGGCGATTTTAATGAGAAAATGCTGGCGCTTCACCACTCAATGGGCGCAACTTTTGCCAACAAGCATCTTACTATGCGCTATATTTTTTAAGGGCAGATATTATGTTTACTAGCTTAAGCAGTAGCTTTGTTATGGCGTAACTCTTCAAAAAGCTCAATAACTTTCTTTTGCAGGTCTATTATCTCTATCTCCCGATCGGTTAACTTCTTGTTTACCACCTCCAGTTCATTAACAAATTTTTGTTCTTGTTCATGGTCGTTAAAGGTAAGCAACTGCACCACCGTCATTTCAAACAGGGTAGAGATCTGCTCTAAACGAGACAGGTTGATATCTGTTATCCCGGTTTCGATCTTAGAAAAAGCAGGAATAGATATGTCAAGGCGTTTTGCAACATCTTCCTGGCTCCATCCTTTTTGATGACGTAGTAACCTGATTTTTTTTCCTAATGACTTCATTTTAGCTCAAATAGTGGTAAGGGTTTCTCAATAGTTAATAAAGTTACTATTTTTTTTGAAAACCAAATAATAATTATAATATTTTATTTTTTAGTTCAATAAGATCTATCCCTCCGAAATTTCCTGAACTCATCATTAACAAATTAGCATTCAGCAATTTTGCACCTTCCAAATAGGTTTTAAGTCGCGTCGGCTCATTAAAAAAAGTGAGGGAACGCGCGAAAGCCTGCTCCACAATTTCCGCCGGATAAGGCTCCAGTTTTTTCTGCTCGAAAGTTTTATTATCTATAAAGACAATTGCCTCATCGGCTTCATCCATAGTACCTGCATACTCTGCTAAAAACTCTTTGCTAAGGCTACTAAACGTGTGCAGTTCAATACAAGCTATCAATTTTCGCTGCGGAAATTGCGTTTTAACCGCCTGAATGGTTGCAGATAATTTTGAAGGCGAGTGCGCAAAATCCTTGTATAAGGCCGCCGTTTCGCTTTTCCCAACCAGCTCCAACCGGCGGGCCGCGCCTTTAAAGGTGGTTATATAACTGTAAAAATCAGCTGTAGAAATACCCTGGCTTTCGCAGGCTAAACGCGCGGCCTGCATGTTTAACAGGTTATGCTCGCCAAAAACTTGTAGGGGATATTTTTTTCCTTCGGAAATAATAGTTGTAATACCTTCTTCGATTACATACTCCGGTAAAGTATAGGGTAGTTTATCAATAGTAGCCGTGCTGTTAGCAACAACCTTATTTAAAACCTCGTCATTCTCGCTGTAAATCAGCCTGCCGCCGGGCTGTATGGTATCTATAAATATTTTAAACTGATCAATATAGCCCTGAAAAGTTGGGAACACGTTGATATGGTCCCAAGCAATGCCGCTTATTATACCAACATTGGCCTTGTATAAATGGAATTTTGGCCGCCTGTCAATAGGCGAAGCCAGGTATTCATCGCCCTCAATAACCATAACCGGTGCTTCTGCGGTTAACTTTACCATGGTATCAAAGCCCTCCAGCTGCGCGCCAACCAGGTAATCAAAATCTTTACCCGCCGCCTGCAAGGCATGCAATATCATAGATGTGATGGTAGTTTTACCATGACTGCCACCTATTACAATACGCTGTTTGTCTTTTGATTGCTCATAAACATACTCGGGATATGAGTATACTTTTAAACCTAATTCCTGTGCTTTAAGCAGCTCGGGATTATCCACACGGGCATGCATGCCTAATATAACCACATCCAATTCGGCAGTGATCTTTTCAGGATACCAGCCGTTTTCGGCAGGTAATATGCCGTGCTTTTTAAGGCGGGAAACGGAAGGTTCAAACAATACATCGTCTGATCCGCTTACCTCAAATCCTTTTTTATGCAGCGCAATGGCAAGATTATGCATTGCCGCCCCGCCGATAGCTATAAAATGTATCCTCATAATAATTTAGCTAAGCTTTATAAATTTTGCCGCCACCCAGTCTTTATCTTTTTTATGCGATATATAGCTTAAACCAAGTTGGTTAGCCGTCTGCGTTATAAAATCCAGATCGGGCGATTCGTAAAATCCACTGAAAAATATAGTGCCGGCAGGCTTCAATACTTCAGCGTATTTGTCCATTTGATCTAACAGGATGTTACGGTTGATGTTGGCCAATATAATATCAAACTGCTCCGCCGGAATAGCTTCCTTTGACCCGCATAGAGCCTTGATATTTGTTATTCCGTTAAGCTGTGAGTTTTCTATAGTACTCTCATAGCAAACCGGGTCGTAGTCAATAGCGGTAATATCACCTGCGTTTAATTTAGCCGCCATTATGGCTAAAATGCCGGTACCGCAGCCCATATCCAATACTTTTTTACCGGCAAAATCCTCATCAAGCATCAGTTGCAATATCATTGATGTGGTTTGATGGTGCCCTGTACCGAAAGCCATTTTAGGGTCTATTACAATCTCATATTCCACATCCGGGCGTGGCTCATGAAAAGTGGCCCGCACAGATATCTGATCGCCGATAACAAGAGGTTCAAAATTGCTTTCCCATACCTCGTTCCAGTTTTTTTGCTCGATAAAGGTGGCCTTGTGGCTAAAAGGGAACTGTTCGTAAAAAGGGTTTAACGTTGCAGTAAGCAGTTCTTCGTTAAAAGTATCAACAGGTATATAAGCGTTAAAACCGTTTTCTGTCTCTTCAAAAGTATCAAAACCCACTTCGCCTAAGGCGTTTATCAGTAAGTCGCGGCGGTAGCCCTCTTCATCTTCAACGGTAAAAGATATTTCGTAGTAGTTCATTCTTCAATTTTTTCCTTTTTTGCTTTTTGAGCTATAAAGTCAATAATAAATAATAGTAATATGTTGATGAGCCAGTACATTCCCTGCACACCAAACAGCGCGCCGATTGACCTGTACAGACTGTCTGTGCCCAACGTTGTATCCCAAATTACATAGCTAACACCAACGGATAACAGCAAACTTGCCGACAACACCCAAAGCAAAGCAATAAACATAGCCCGGAACAACCTGGCATTCAGTTTATCCCAAATGGGAAGTACAACTACGTATTGGGTGAGAAATAATATGGGGTATATAAACCAACCCAATTGCCAGAAATAATACATTAAACTGGTAAGCGAGATCTCGGTTATTTGCTCTGTAATATGCCTGTGCGCGTCGTCCAACTTAGTATACCTCGCAAATATCATGTACGGGATAAATGTTGGGAGGAAGAGCTTTAGCAGGGTTTTCATGGCCGGGTTAAAAGATGAAGAATAAAGATTAAAGATCAGTTTTTGTTTGTTATCCACCAATCTTTAATCTTCACCCTAATCTCTAACTAGTTAAACGCCTTTACTATATCCGTAAAATCGCGAGATTTTAGTGAGGCGCCGCCTATTAAACCGCCGTCAATATCTGCCTGGGCAAACAATTCTGCAGCGTTTTTAGGGTTGCAGCTGCCGCCATATAAAATGGTGGTAGCGTCTGCCACCGCCCGACTGTATTTAGCAGCAATTTCTTTGCGGATAAATGCGTGGATCTCCTGCGCCTGTGCAGATGACGCGGTAACACCGGTGCCAATGGCCCAAACAGGCTCATAAGCTATAACTATTTTGGCAAAAGCAGTTTCGTCTAAATGGAAAACACCTTCAACCAGTTGGCTTTTAATAATACCGAAATGTTCGTTGGCTTCGCGCTCCTGCAGAGTTTCGCCAATGCAGAAGATGGGTTTTAGATCATTAGCTAAAGCGGTATCAGTTTTCTTAGCCAGCAGCTCATTGCTTTCGCCAAAATACTGGCGGCGCTCTGAGTGCCCCAGAATAACGTATTCTGCACCTACAGATTTGATCATTTTTGCAGATGTCTCGCCGGTAAACGCACCCGACTCATTTTGATGCGCGTTTTGGGCACCAACTGATACATTAGCGTAACCTTTAGCCAGTTGCGCCAGGCTATGCAAATGAATAAACGGACTGCATACCACAACCTGCTGATGGCCGGTAGCCTCGTCTTTAACCATATTGATCACTTCAGAAAACAAGGACAAACCCTCGTTGTAATCCATATTCATTTTCCAGTTACCGGCAACAATTTTTTTTCTCATGTCTTTGTTGATTCATAGATCATAGTTCATGGTTCATGGCCTATGCTATAGTTTTTTTGTTAATAATTTATTCCTTTATTGTTTTTGTTCTGGCAACATTCTAAAGTAAACCATGAACTATGATCCATAAACTATGAACCATCAAAATATCTCTCTATACTCCCGTGTCAATTCAAAAACTTTTTCCAGGATGCGTTTTTCTGTCTCATCAAAAATGCGGTCGCGACGGACGAAAACACGCTCTCCTGTTTCAAACATTTTTTTAAGGGAATAAGTGTCGAAATCTGTTCCACCGCCCCAGCCAAAATCCGGCACAAAGTTAAGCGGCATACCCGATCCAAAAATATTGGCGCTCACCCCAACCACTGTACCGGTGTTAAACATAGTGTTTATGCCGCATTTAGAATGATCGCCCATTATAAGGCCGCAAAATTGCAGCCCGGTTTTACGAAAGTGTCCCGAGGAATAATCCCACAGCTTCACTTCGGCGTAGTTATTTTTAAGATTGGAGTTATTGCTGTCGGCACCAATGTTGCACCATTCACCCAATACAGCGTTACCCAAAAAGCCATCGTGCCCTTTGGATGAGTAGCCCCATATCACAGCATTGCTGATCTCGCCCCCTACCCTTGAGCATGGACCGACGGTAGTAGCACCATAAATTTTAGCGCCCATCTTTACCTGCGAGTGCTCGCACAAAGCAAAAGCGCCACGAATGTTGGTGCCTTCCCAAACTTCGGAGTGTTTACCTAAATATATCGGTCCGTTAGTGGTGTTAAAAGTAGAACATTCAGCTATCGCGCCATCCTCAGCAAAAAAATCATTGCCAATAATAACATTGGTTGATGATATGGCTGCGCTGGTACGGCCGTCGGTAAGGAGTTTAAAATCCTTACGCAATTCAATATCATTCTTTTTGAAAATGTCTTCGGGGTATTTTACGGTTACAGGCTCGCCTGTATAATCAACTGCTTTATATGCTGATAAATTGTTCGCGTCAAATTGCTCCGCATCCTGTTGGTTTAGCTTAACGGCGATGAATAAGCCATCTTTAACCAATGCTTCCGAGCCATGCAGCTTAAGAATGGCTTCGTGCAACTCATTATCAGGGCAAACCGAACCATTAATAAACAGATTACGTTCTTCTATTTGCAGCGGAAATTTCTCCTGCAGATAATCAGCCGTACTAAAAGAATAGCCTAAATTGAGGTATTTGGCCCATTTTTCGGCAATAGTAAGTATGCCTATCCGTAGGTCGGCGACGGGGCGGGTATATGTTAAAGGTAATAAAGTTTGATGCGAGTTATCGTCAAACAGGATAATTGCCATGCACAAAAATAAAAAAAGTCCCGACGCTACGTCCGGGACTTGTAAATATTTTATTTACGCTATTATTTTTTAGCGTAACGGGTACGGAATTTATCGATACGACCAGCAGTATCAACCAGTTTCATTTTACCGGTATAGAACGGGTGCGAAGTATGCGAAATTTCGAGTTTTACTAATGGATATTCGTTACCGTCTTCCCACTTTACAGTTTCGCGGGTGTCGATGCATGATTTAGTGATAAAAGAGTAGTCGTTAGACATATCTTTAAATACAACTAATCTATAATTTGATGGATGCAGATCTTTCTTCATTGCTTTACTTCTTATAAAAGAGGTGCAAATGTAGCATTTTAATTGATATGTTAAAAGTAAAAATGAAAAATAGTTGGTGGTTTTTAGTTGGCAGTTGGCAGGGGCTATTGTTGGAACTAAAATATTAAAAATATTGTCAGATAATTCGGCGCATCGGTTGCGATGTCAGCAGTAAATTTAATATTCTATATTAAGCAATAATGCCAGTTCAGCGGTACTCACCACGCGTTCAAACCCCATAGTCTTAATATGATTGGAAAGTTTTTTGTCGCCCGTCCATAATATGCCGCCAGTCTGTAATGCCAGGGCTACAAAAGCGATATCTTTACTATCGACATCTTTCGTAAGCCTATCTGCTTCCCCCCAGTATTTCGGGCTAATCGTACTTTCATCATAAAACGTAACATGTTTTAGTGTTTCAAAAAGCAAGACGTCTAATTTATCGGCCGGAAGTTTGGATGCTTTAATGAGTTTCTCACGGTGTTGGGTAAGTTCATCAATTGCATAGTGGCAACTGATGCGTTGTACGTCAGGAAATATTCTGAAAAATATCTCGGAAAGCCTGTTCTTTTTCTCTGTGGCAATGCAAACGCTAAAAAGGATATTACTATCAACGATAATAATCATTTAAGAAAACGGTGCTTATTGTTTGCCCACCATTTTTTATCAACATCCTCTGCAAGCGCAGCGGCTTCTTCTTCTGATCCTTTTTTTTGAGAGGCAATCTCCAATACATTTATATAATCAATAAGCTGCTGTACCGCAGCCATATTAATTGATTGGTTTGCTTTTATAATGATATTGTCGTTGTCGCGTGTGATAATCATCGTTTCATCCTCTTTACTCAAAGATAGTACGTTTTATTTCAAAAGTCAACAACCACAAAACTACTGTCGTTAACGCAATAAATGGAAACGATTCCTAAATATAATCACCTTATGGATTCTTCTCGTAGGCTAATCCTCTGCATTCATCACCATCACCGACGGTTAAAAGAAGGTACAACTTATTCGATTTTTGGAAAACCAATTCGCCTGCTGCCAATCCATCAAGCTCCATAGTGCAATTGCTTTCATTACAAGTTAGACTCCATTTTCCGGATTTATCAATGTATTGATTATGAGACTCTCCGAAATCATTGAATAACCAATCAGGGGCATTTATTATTTCATAAGTTTTATCAACTTTTAATCTAATGGTACTATTTAAAATTCTTGTATAATTCCCCTCATACTTCATTACTTTTTTCGAATAATTAGACAGGTTATAGCTTCCAATTAACTCGCGCTCTTTGATATTTTTCACTGCATTAAACCCCATTTCCCACATGCAAAACATAGGGTGGCAGCTTGAAAAAAATAAAAGCGCAGTACAAAGAGATGCAATAACGGTTGACTTTGGCAGCTGATATTTTGCCATATATATAATTACAATTCAGTAGGTAATAACAATTTTAAGAAAATTAATCCCTCACCTCCTGCACCAACTCCACCAAAACCCCACCGGCAGTTTTAGGATGCACAAAACAAACCAGCTTATTATCCGCACCGGGTTTAGGTTCATCGCTTAACAAAATAAAACCCTCACCTTTTAGGCGGGCCATTTCCGCAACAATATCATCCACCTCAAAAGCTATGTGATGGATGCCCTCGCCTTTTTTTTCTATAAACTTGGCAATAGCACTATCGTCAGAAAGCGCTTCCAATAACTCTATTTTATTGGGTCCACTTTGCAGAAAGCCAGTTGTTACCTGCTCGCTTGCTACGGTTTCGGTTTTGTACACAGCGGTATTCAATAACTTTTCGTACAAAGTTACTGATGCTGCCATGTCCTTAACAGCAATACCAATGTGCTCTATTTTGTTCATGTCCAAATATTGTAAATTATTAGCTTAGTGCAGTTGCATAGAATGATTTTAAATAAAAGTTTACTTATCTTTGTGTAATATAATATACAGTACAATTATGGAATTGCCAATATACCTTGATAACAATGCTACTACCCCGATGGACCCACGGGTGCTTGAAGCTATGCTGCCTTATTTTACCAACAAGTTTGGTAACGCAGCAAGCCGCAACCACCATTTTGGTTGGGTGGCCGAAGAAGCGGTTGACTATGCGCGCGAGCAGGTAGCAAAATTAATAGGTGCAAGCGAGAAAGAGATCATTTTTACTTCGGGCGCAACCGAGTCGGACAACTTGGCTATCAAGGGCGTTTTCGAAATGTATAAAGAAAAAGGCAACCACATTATAACAACGGTTACCGAGCATAAAGCGGTATTAGATGCCTGCAAGCACGTTGAAAAATTAGGCGGAAAGGTTACTTACCTGCCTGTTAAAGAAGATGGCCTGGTTGATCTGGCGCTGTTAGAAGCAGCCATGACGCCCGAAACTATTTTGGTGTCGGTAATGTATGGTAACAACGAGATCGGTGTTATACAACCCGTTAAAGAAATATCAGACATAGCCCACAAACATGGCGCTTTGTTTATGACTGACGCTGTACAAGCCGTTGGTAAAGTACCTGTTGATGTAAACAAAGACGGTATTGACCTTTTGGCTTTATCGGC
>CAMLFI010000050.1 GCA_946479225.1 uncultured Mucilaginibacter sp.
CCGTAAATTTTTGCTCCGCGTGCTTTGGCCATTTCATAGTCTTCCAAAGCGATAATTCCGCTGCCAAATGAGCACACAAAACCATTACGTTTCAAATCGAACGGGCGGGAGCTTTCTTCCGGACTAAATCCTTTGGCCAACACCTGCATAGCATCAAAACCAATAAAGGTTTCTAAGGCAGTGCCTTCAATACCGCCTGTTATGGCCCGGTCCTGCATCCCAAATTTTATTAAGCGATAAGCGTAGCCAATATTGCCCAGGCCCGTAGCGCATGCCGAAACAATAGCTTCACAAACGCCGCGGTTTTTTATAAAGCAGGATACGTTGGCAGCTTCGCGATAACCCATAGCGCGGTCAACAGTATGCGATCCCGCGTAACGTGTTTTTTTGCCTTCCTGGAAAAATCCGTGCCATGCTACGCGCGATATCTCGTTACCTCCGCCGCCTGATCCGATTACCACTGCGGTGCCTTCAGAGCGCACTTCGGCTTCGGTCCAGCCGGCCATTTCAATAGCTTCTTTTGAACCGATCATGGCCCATATACTACCCATGTCGGCGGTCGCCAGGTTAATATCGGGAATACGCCCGAGCAGATCAATGTATGTTTCGGGGTACTCGCTTGATACAGCATTGTATATAGGCTCCAGATCCATTTCCTCCGGAGTAATATAACCCGCCACAGTTGAGCGCATTTGTTTACCCCTGTCTACAGCCTTATCCCACAAGCGTATCATACTTTCGCCGGCAAATAGCTTGTTGCTAAAATCATCCAGACCTTTGCAGGTAGGTACCGCCGCACTCATGCCAACCACCGCTACTTTTCTACCTTGTACAGGCATTTTAACCCCTTTCTTTAGCTAGTATAATCAAATCTATCACATCCTTCACCTTTGAACCTAAACGGTCTATATCGTCATCCTCAAACTCAACTTCAAATTTTTGCTCAACCTTTACAGCAATGTTGATGAGTTCGGTACTTGGCGCATTCATATCCGCCAGGAAATCGGTTTCTTCGGTTACGCCCTCCAGTTTCGCCGGGTCAATTGTCCTGACTGTTTTAAGTACCTCTAACAGATCATTAAGAATTTCTTGTCTGTCTTCTTGGCTATATTCTTTCATACTGTATTGTGCTGTATTATAACGAGTTAAAAATTTCTTTTTTTATAGCCTGGCCGGTTATATCAAACAGCTCGGCAATTAGTTTAAAATCTTTTGGGAGATCATATGCTAATAAACGCTCATCGGTAAAGTCTTTAAAATATGCATCAAGATCCAACCCGGGCGGTACTTTGTAGATCCTACCGTCGCAAATCATCTGCCTGAACTTATAGAACTTAATGATACCAATGTTAATAAATGTTTCACCCTTTTGCAAATAGTTGTGGTAAGTAACGCTGCCTATACTGAGGAACACCGGCACAAAATCATCCCGGAGATCAATTGGCTTGCAATTTTGCTTTTTACATTGCGAGTAAGTGCCGCATGATGCAATACTGGCCTGCGCGAACGATTCTACCTGGTCAACACCCCTGAAGATGCCAAAATGATCTTTAACATCGCGCTCTTTGGGTGTATAACTTGCAACCACGCCTACTTTCGGCGAATGGTAGTGGTATGTGTCAATAAGACGTTTGGTAGCTCCATGCAGCAACCATTGTTTAGGCTTGTCGCCAACAAGTGTTTCGTGATAAACAGGGTTTTTAGGATCGGGCATAAGTTAAAATAAACCTCCGTTTACATGCACGTTAGTGCCATTAATATAAGAGGCCTTTTCTGATAATAAAAAATAAATTGTTTCGGCTATGTCTTCAGGTGTTCCCATCTTTTTCGCGGGAATCATTTTTAGATATTTTTCCTTCATCTCGGCCGGAATATTGGCTGTCATATCGGTATCAATAAAGCCGGGCGATACACACAGTACACGAACATTATTAGGATCGCTCATTACTGCGGCCTCCTGTGCAAGCGACCGTGAAAAGGCCACAAGCGCCGCTTTTGTAGCAGCGTAAACAGCCTGGAACGCGTTGCCGCTTTCGCCTACAACCGAACTCATATTAATAATAACCCCCCCGCCATTGGCCGCAAACAGTTTCATAACGGTTTTACAGATCAGAATTGGCGCGCGAAGATTAACGTTCAACATCGCATCAATATGTTTTTCCTGCTGATAAATAATAGAGTTATCAAAGGTCACCCCGGCATTGTTGATCACGCCGTATAGCTCACTGCCGTGTTGTTTTTTAAGTTGTTTGCAAAACTCAGCCAATTGTTCGGCGTCAGACAGATCGGCACATAAAACATCGCTGTCCGGAATAATTTCAGTAAAACTTTCGGGGGTAGAAGCGTGCAATATCAGGTGATAATGTGGGGCTAATATTTTTGATATTGCCAGACCGAGGCCTCTGCTTGCGCCGGTTATTAGTACCTTTTTTTTCAATTGGTCAGGGTTGTATTTTATTGTCGCCGGGCACAGCCCGGCTATTAATATTGTCGGATTAAATATAAATATTTTTTCCCTCGATTATATAATACTTATAGTTGCCGCCACTTAATTACGGTTTGTTAACAATCCAAAAGAAAAATTGTTGCCACAAACAAAAATAGCCCCGCAAAATGCGGGGCTATTAAGCTGTTTTAGCTTGTATTTTGATATTACAATATGGTCTTTTTTATACCCATTTCAAGGCCGCGCAGCTCGGCTAAGCCCTTCATACGGCCGGTTACTGAGTAACCAGGGTAAGTATCATAATTGTAATCGTCTAATATCTTATGACCGTGGTCAGGGCGCATCGGGATAGCCAGATCTGTTCTGCCACTTTCAGCGCGTTTCTTTTGCTCTAAGATAAGGGCTTTCATCACCGCGTACATATCGGTTGTGCCCTCCAGATGGTTGTCTTCATAAAAACTACCATCAGCCTCACGCCTAACATTACGCAAGTGTATAAAATGAAAATGCTGCCCCAGCCGTTCAACAATACCCGGCAAATCATTATCACCACGCGCACCTAATGAGCCTGTGCAAAAAGTAATACCATTGCTTGGCGATGGCGCGGCATCAACCAAAAACTTCAAATCAGCCTCGGTAGAAACCACCCTTGGAAGGCCTAATATCGCAAACGGTGGATCGTCCGGATGGATGCACATTTTTATGCCCAGCTTTTCGCAATCGGGCATAATGGCTTGTAAAAAGTAAGCCAAATTTGCCTTTAGCGTAGCAGCATCTATATGCTCGTATTTTTTTAGATGTTCTTTAAACTCCTCAATGGTATAAACATCAGTTGTGCCGGGTAAGCCCGCCATAACTGTATTGATAAGCAGTTCTTTTTCTTCAGCAGTAAGACTGTCTAAGTACTCTTTCGCAGCTTTTTGCTGGGCAGGTGTAAACTCATCAAAAGCTTCAGGGCGTTCTAAAATATAAAGATCAAACGCGTGTAAAGCAGGGGCATGGTAACGCAGCGCAGAAGCATTGTTTGGCAGCCTGAAATCCAAATTGGTACGCGTCCAATCTAACACCGGCATAAAGTTGTAGCAAACGGTGTAAATGCCGGCTGCCGCAAGGTTTTGTAAAGTCTCAATGTAGTTTTTTATGGCTGCATCCCTGCCCGGACCTGCAATCTTTATGCTCTCATGAATGTTCACACTCTCTACAACAGACCATGTAAGGCCTGCTGCTTCAATAATATCCTTGCGTTTTTTTATCTCTTCCGGACTCCATACTTCGCCGGGCTGTATGTGGTGCAGGGCGTTAACAATGCCGGTAGCCCCTGTTTGTGTTATTGCCTGCAGGGTAACGGCATCATTTGGGCCGAACCAACGGAAGGTTTGTTCTAAATCTGGTATCATTGTAATGATATTTTCTTGTCAAAAAATTAAAAACCAATTGAGTTGCCGCCATCAACTGGCAATACAACGCCGGTAATATATTTAGCCGAATCAGACGCCAGGAAGTAAACCGCCTCTGCAACATCCTCGGGCACGCCTAAATAACCCATTGGCGTACGAGACATTACTTTGTTTTTACGTTCAGGATCGCTATCTAACGCTTTAGCCGACATGGCAGTTTTTATAAAGCCGGGGGCCACGCAGTTTACACGGATGCCTTTTGGCGATAGTTCAACAGCCATGGCTTTGGTCATACCGTCAATTGCTGTCTTAGCGGCGGTATAGGCAATAACATAAGGGATGCCGTACTGCGCCGCCATTGAGCTGATGTTAACAATGGTGCCCGCGCCTTTCTCTAACATTATCTTCACCACTTCGCGACTTACTGTAAAAACAGAGTTTACGTTTGTTTGAACAATTCGTTGAAATTCTTCGTCGCTAACTTCCTCAAATTTCTTTTTTAGGTTGATGCCTGCATTGTTAACCAAAATGTCAATGGTGCCAAATTCTGCTTCAATACCTTTTATCAATGCAGGGATAGCGGCCAGATCGCTCAAGTCGCAAACTTTATAGCTGCAAAGCGCGCCTAATTCATCAGCGGTTTGTTTCAGGTTAGCTTCGTTGCGGCCAACAATCACTGTTCTGATATTTTGGGCCACAAACTTTTTTGTTGTTGCCAACCCTAATCCGGATGCGCCTCCGGTAACAACAGCTACTTTGGCATTTGTTGATAAAGACATTTATTATATTGTTTGTGAAGACGGGGTTTATCTTCTCGTGTAAAATTCGCCGCCAATATAGGCAGGTTAACAGTATCTTAATAATTTATACCCACATTTTTATACTAATACGATGTAGTACATTATAAACGCATTAGCTAAACGGATAAATACTTCGTTAATAAGAATTTCTATCTTTAGCTCCTATATAAACCACCCGGTTGAAAAACTAGAACTAATTAAATTATGATGAAAAAAGTACTAAGTATTAATCTGTTAGCCGCCTTGTTGTTGATCGGCGGCCTGCCATCCATCTCCGTCGCACAGAAGATCGACACCACCATCACTTTAAAAGATAAGTACAAAAAGCTTTTCCCTATAGGCGTGGCCGTGTCTCAGCGTACCTTAAGCGGTAACAAAGAAACGGAACTTTTACTAAAACAGTTTAGCAGCATGACACCGGAAAATGCTATGAAGATGGGACCTATACACCCGCTTGAGCACCGGTATAACTGGGCGGAGTCTGACGCAATAGTAAATTTTGCTCAGCAACACGGGCTGCTGGTGCGTGGCCACAATTTATGCTGGCACGAGCAAACGCCCCGCTGGATATTTACGGATTCGCTTACCGGACAGCAAGTTACCAAGGAAGTATTGCTGCAACGTTTAAAAGACCACATAACAACAGTGGTTAATCGCTACAAAGGCAAAATATATGCCTGGGATGTGGTAAACGAGGCCATTGATGATGACAGCACCAAGTTTTTACGCAACTCTAAATGGTACGAGATCTGCGGTGATGACTTTATCATAAAAGCCTTTGAATACGCGCATGCAGCCGACCCTAAAGCGCTATTATTTTATAACGAATATAACTCTGAACGCCCTGAAAAACGCGAACGGATATATAAGTTATTGAAAATGCTTAAAGATAAAAAAGTACCCATTCATGGCGTTGGCTTGCAGGCGCATTGGTCTATTTATGAACCGACAAATGCTGAACTAACAAAGGCTATTGAGCAATATTCTTCGCTTGGGCTACAGATACATTTTACTGAGGTTGATATATCTATTTACCCTTGGGAAAAGAATCAAAGGCAATTAAAACCGGGCGAAAAGGGTGAATATACTGCCGACCTTGAACAAAAACAGATAGAGAAATACAACGATATGTTCAAAATAATGCGGAAGTATAAAAACGTAGTAAAGAGCGTAACGTTCTGGAACGTGTCTGACCGTACCACCTGGCTTGATAATTATCCGGTTAGAGGAAGAAAGAATTTCCCGTTGTTATTTGACCAAAACTATCAGCGTAAAAAAGCATTTTACAAGGTTGTTGATTTTTAACTATATATACATTAAGAAAGCGCCAAAAAAATAGCGATGGGTTTTAAACCCATCGCTATTTTTTTTGGAATTACATTTTCTTAGGATTAGCTTTCTGATAAGCCATAACCTTCTCCGCCACGTCAACCATTGGCGCTACCCATATATCTTTTTCGTTGTTTTTCAGGTAATGCAATAATTTGCTGTGGGCATCAAGGCTAACATTAAGGCTGTGCCCGCCACCTACGCCGTGGAAAAGAAATACGATTAGTTTATGCGACTGCTGCGCTTTCTTCACCAGATCTATCATATACTCGGCAGACTGTCCGTTTATCATATAACTATCTATGTTAGCCAGATCAACTTCATTTGCGCCTTGTGTTCCGCCGGTTACTCCACGTGCTCCTGCAAAGTCTTTTTCAAGGTCCTTGTAAAACGGGACACCGTTTATGGTAAGGTCGCCGCAAGGATAGGCATAAGTGCGCTTGTCTTTGCCATCAATAGCTTTTAAAAAGGTGTTATAAACGCGGATCTCATCTACTGCACGCACAATACTGTATTTGCTCAGGTCATGGTCAGGTACTACAAAACTGCGCCCGGGCCGGCTGCCATCACATGGATGAAACAAACCGTGATTACCCAGTTCATGCCCTTTAGCGGCTATTTTACGCCATTCGGGCAGGCGCTTTTCTATCACCGGCGATGAGCCTATTAAATAAAAGGTCCCTTTCAGGTTTAACGAATCTAATGCCGGCGCTACGTTATCAATATCTATGTCAATGGCATCGTCATAAGTAAGTACCACAGCGCATTGTTTATTGTTCCAAATTTTGGTGTCTTGTGCAAAGGTGGCGGTTGCCATCAGCATAATAGCGGCTGATGCAATAGTTTTTATAATTCTCATTTCTTTTAGTTTAATGGTGGTACAATTTACGATGTTCCTGATTTATTTAAGAAGCAGGCGATTTATAAACAACGCAAACGAGTGCGGAAATTTTTGAGGGCATTAATCTGTAAAATTTAAAATTCGAAACAAAAAAGATTAATATTGTATCACCACGCGTGTAATACCGCGAACCTAATATTTAGTACACCCACGTATACAATTATATTAAAACCAATTTAACTAAAATGAATAAAGCATTTAATTTATCGGCATTAGCATTATTGCTGGCCTTTGCAGCTTGCCAGGGACAAGAAAAAAAGAAAGAGTCGGATACTGCGACAGCAGCAGCAAAAGCTCCCGAAAAAAAGAAATATTTAGCAGAGCCTCTTATTAAAGAGATCTTTACTGCCGATCCGTCAGCCCACGTTTTTAATGGCAAGATCTACATTTATCCTTCGCATGACATTGAAGCAGGTATAGCGCAAAACGACAATGGCGATCACTTCGCCATGAAAGATTACCATATTTTATCAATGGATGATGTGAATGGCAAAGTAACAGATCATGGTGTTGGTCTTTCGGTATCAACTATTCCATGGGCGGGCCGCCAGCTTTGGGCGCCGGATGCTGCTTACAAAAACGGCACTTACTTTTTATACTTCCCTGTAAAGGATAAGCAAGATATCTTCCGCATAGGTGTGGCTACTTCAACAAAACCGGAAGGTCCGTTTAAAGCAGAACCACAACCAATTGCAGGCAGTTACAGTATTGACCCTGCCGTATTTACTGATGATGACGGTACAAGCTACATGTACTTTGGTGGTATATGGGGCGGCCAGTTACAGCAATGGAAAGATGGCAAACGCGTTAACGATTCAAAAACCGATCTTAAAAAACCGGATGAAGCTGCAATAAGCTGCCGCGTGGTTAAAATGAGCAAAGACATGAAAAGCTTTGACGGTGAAGTTAAGGATGCTCTTATAGTTGATAAAGACGGCAAACCTTTGTTAGGTAAAGATAATACCCGCCGTTTCTTTGAAGGCCCATGGATGCATAAGTACAATGGCAAATATTATTTTACTTATTCAACCGGCGATACACACCTTTTGGCGTATGCTACCAGTGATAAGCCAACCGGCCCTTTCACTTATGGCGGCACTTTTATGAGCCCTGTTGAAGGCTGGACAACCCACCACTCAATTGTTGAATGGAAAGGTAAATGGTATATTTTTTATCATGATACCGAAATATCAGGCAAAACCCATTTAAGAAACATTAAGGTTACCGAATTAACCCATAATGCTGATGGTAGCCTGGCAATGATAAAACCATAATTACATTACATGTATAAACAAAAGCGCCCCGGTTTACATCGGGGCGCTTTTTTGTTGCAGTAAAAAACTGCTTTTCTATGATAGGTTAAGGTGTTGGTCTGTCTTATTTCTTCTTATTGATTGTCTGGATCTGTTTTAGAATATCATCTACATTATAATCAGACAGCAGGATGTTGTAGTCTTTCCAAAACCGCTCGCCGCCGCTGCTTTTGTAGTTGTTGATACTTTCGTTGCGGCCCATGGTAGATTCAAAGGGATCTTCGTTTGTATCAACCGTAGTTATCTGATAGTTGAATTTTATTTGAGCGTTAAAATTGTCTTTAGGCGATGGGCCGTTAACTGCAATTGAATCAGTCCCCTCTACCGAAGCCAATACCCATTTGTTATTTACCTGCTGATAATTAACCCGCATACGGTCGCCCGTCATGTTAAGGCCTACACCACCTATTCCTATTAATGACTTTAATATAAAATTATTCTTGGCCGGCGTTTTTAATCCTGCCGGGCTTAAACCAAAATCAAAATAAATAAAGGCATAGGTTTTCGTGTCGATATACATTACCCCACGGTAGGTGTCTTTTGTTTGGCCGGCTTTCTCTTTAAATTCAACTTCGTAAGCGCTGTGCCCGTTAACGTCAACCACACCGGTAACATCAAACTCGTGCCGCTCCAGCCCTTCCTCGTTTAAAAAGCCGCAGGCAGGCAGGTGGTTCACTATGTCCTGCTCAAAAATAGTGTTAGGTTTTTGTCCGAACTCAAGCGAACTGAAATCGCGGTCGTTTATCTCGTTCCGGGCTTTAATAAGCTTGAACAGGTCCGCACGTTTATCACCGTATCCAAAATTAAAAACATCAAATACAGCTTCTGATAATTGCAGCGGCGCATCTTTTTTAAAGGTATACATCCGGTAAAAACCGCGCAGTAGGTGGGGCTGATTAATGTTATTTTGAGGTATTTTGGCTATGGCTTTTTGCAGTACCTTTACCGCATCATAATGCGTAATAGTAACCTCCATTAACTCAATTGTGCTTTTAGCGAGTGCTATGTTAACTACCTGGTCGTTTTTTAGACCCGCTACTGGTATGCGCTTGCTCTCAAAACCAATGCAGGAGATACTTAACGTATCGCCAAGGTTAGCCTGCGGAATAAGGAGGATAAACTGCCCTGCATCGTTGGTGCCGGTGCCCACGCCTTTGTTGTTTATGCTAACGCTTGCCCGGCGTATAGGCCGCCCCGATTGCTCGTTGGTTACTTTACCACTAATGACTAAACGCTGCTGCGCGGATGCCGGGTTAAAGCCAACCATCAGCAGAAGCAAAACAAACGGGTAAAAAACAGATCTATTCATGGCACCTAGGTTAATTCAAAGCTAAGTTGATCAAATGTAGTTGATAAACAAATTATTATAGACCACGCACAGTATTTAAGCGACCACATGAGCCTGTTTAACGACGAGTGCTATGGCATCTAAAACAAAAGCCCCGGCATCTTGCGACGCTGGGGCTGTATACCCTATAGCAGGATCAGCTTTATTTCAAATTCTCTTTAAAGAAATCAATGGTACGTTTCCATGCCAATTCTGCTGCTGCCTTATCGTAGCGCGGGGTAGTGTCGTTATGGAAACCATGATTGGCCCCTTCGTAAACAAAGGCCTGATATTTTTTACCGTTCTCTTTCAAAGCGGCTTCATAAGCAGGCGCGCCTGCCATTATACGGGTGTCTAATGATGCATTGTGGATCATTAGCGGCGCTTTTATTTTCGGCACATCAGCAGCAGCGGGCTGTCCACCATAAAAAGGTACAGCTGCAGCCAGATCGGGCAAACGAACAGCTAACGTGTTCGATATACCTCCACCATAGCAAAAGCCAACAACGCCAACCTTACCGTTGCAATCTTTGTGGTTTTTCAAATACTCGTAAGCAGCTATAAAATCTTCCTCCATTTCTTTGGGGTTGCGTTTAGCTTGCATGGTACGGCCCTCGTCATCATTGCCGGGGTAACCACCTAATGGCGAAAGTGCATCGGGAGCAATAGAAATAAAACCAGCCAGCGCGGCTCTTCTGCCTACATCTTCAATGTAAGGATTTAGTCCGCGGTTTTCGTGCACTACCAGAATGCCGCCCAGTTTCCCTTTGGCGTCAACGGGTTTGGACAGCAAGGCTTTTATAGTGCCTCCCCCTTTTGGCGAGGGGTAATTAATGAATTCAGATTTCAGGCGCGCGTCATCCTTTTTTATCTGGATGTTGCCTTTATAATCAGGCATCAAAAAACTCATCAGCGACGTTACGGTTAAACCGCCTACTGCATATAATGATAGCTTTTGCATAAAATCGCGCCTGTCAAGGCGGTTGTGTGCATAATCG
>CAMLFI010000051.1 GCA_946479225.1 uncultured Mucilaginibacter sp.
TTTTCGCTGCTCAATTTTGCCGCTATCCTCATAGAGATTGGTCCTTTAAATCCCTACACTTATCGCGGGCAATACCAAAAATACTTTTTAAGTACAGGCGATTTTATAAAGGGCTTAACCTTTGATACCTCTACCAACAATGCCATTATCAGCGCATTTGGGGTGATCTATTATTTCACACTTAAAAAGCCGGCCATGCTGTTATTGTGCATGATAGTATTGCTTTTAACCGGAAGCAACTTTACCAACCTGGCGTTGCTGCTTATTCTTGTGCCCTTGTTTATCTTTAAAAGTGACCGCGATCAGAAAAGCCTTTTAATGGTTTGCGGGATGCTGTTTATTGTGTTTATGACGAAAATATCGCCTGAGAACAACAAGTATGTTATAGATACTTTTAAAAATATCGCACACATAAGAAACCCGCCGGCAAAGCCTGATACCCTGCCGATACTCCTTACCTTGCGAGCCGACAGTACGTTGGATTTTGAGGAGAAAAGGCAAAAACTGGCGATGCTCTATCTGGATAGCCTGAGCTCAAAACGGCTCGCCGCGCCGCCTGTTGCAGTTACAAAGAAAGTTTTTGTTACCGATGCCGGTCGTGTGTTTATACCTCCGCCAAATATCCACACGCCGCCTTATCAGGGGCTAAAAGTCACACCCGCCGGGCAGATTCCCTTGGTTAAATTTATCAGCGCGCACAAAGAAGAATTGCATCTTGCTGCACAAGCCGAGGCCAATACTGAGTTACCGGGAAAAGTACAAGGCCATTTACAAACGCTAAGTTTTTTCATACAGCATCCCGCCAAAATATTAACAGGCGATGGTATAGGTAATTTTTCATCAAAACTGGCTTTCAGGGCAAGCGGGATAGGTGTTACCGGAACATACCCGGCTAAGTACGTTTATATTGATCCTGATTTTAAGGCAAACCACTTTGATCTGTACCTGGAGTTTTTCAGCAAGCGCGGCGATTATCATTCGCTAACCCATAGCCCGTTTTCTGTTTACGATCAAATGCTGGGCGAATATGGTCTGCTGGGTTTTGTTGCCCTGTTTATTTTATACATAGCTTTTTTCGCCCGCCATTATAAGCGGCTCACTTACGGCATCCCCATCATTGCGCTGGTATTAATAATATTTTTTGTGGATTACTGGTTTGAGCAGCTATCTGTTTTGGTACTGTTTGAGCTGATGCTTTTTTTAAACATAAAGGAAGGCCAAAAGCCTGTTGACCATGCAGGCTAACCCGACCATAACCATATTAATGCCGGCTTACAACGCCGGATGCTACATTGCCGAAGCAATTGACTCGGTGTTGAGGCAAACCTATGCCGATTTTGAATTTATAATTGTGAATGATGGTTCTACCGACAATACCTTGAGCATCATTAATAGTTTTAACGACCCGCGTATCAGGGTTATTAACCAGCATAACCAAGGCGTGGCGGCAGCGCTTAACAATGGCTTAAAACAGGCTCGTGCAGTTTACATAGCCCGTTTTGATGCCGATGACATTTGTTATCCCGAACGCCTGGAAAAACAGCTTTCTTTCTTGCAAAACAATCCTGAATATATTTTGGTAGGCAGCAATGCCGAATATATTTCTGCCGGTGGCGATCATCTTTTCAATTTTGAATGTATTGCGCATACGCATGAAGAAATTATACAAAAAATGTATTTCTACTGCCCGTTTGTACATCCCGCGGTGATGTACAAAAAGGATACTATAATTGCTTTGGGCGGCTACCCGGAAAACGCGCACAATTTTGAAGACTACTTACTATGGACCAACATTGCCAAAGCCGGAAAGTTATATAATCTTTCCGAACCTTTAATTAAATACCGACTTAACCCAACATCCGTAACTATTGACGAAAAATGGCGCGGTAAAAGGTTTCGTCACCTGAAAAGAAATGCAGTATTGCGAGGGACAGTTACGCCAGCCGAAGGCGAGGAATTACTGGCTATTATTAAAGATCAGGATACCAAAAAAATACGCGAAAGCGCTTATCATGCCTTATGCGGTAAAAAGTTCCTTACTGATAATTATCAGCCGCAAACGTCGCGCGGGCATATAAGTCGCGCAATAAAAATATTTCCGCAACGGCTGGATAATTACCTGCTGTACACACTGAGCTTTTTTCCGCAAAGGCTGATAGCCTTTATGCATAAACTAAGTCCCAACCGCTTATAATCATGAAAGTAGCCATCATAGCACGATCAACTTTATATAGCGTCCCCGGCGGGGATACTATTCAGGCTGTACAAACGGCAAAGCAATTGAACATTTTAGGGGTTGACGCAGCGATCAAATTAAGTAATGAGGATATTAAATATGCAGAGTATGACCTGTTGCACTTTTTTAATTTGATCCGCCCGGCGGATATACTTCATCATAGCAAAAAAGCGGCAAAACCGTTCGTGGTTTCCACCATTTTGGTTGACTATAGCGAATTCGATAAGCATTATAGAAAAGGTGTTGGAATAATATTTAATTATCTATCGGGCAACACCATTGAGTATTTAAAAACAATGGCAAGATGGGCACTCGGCCGTGATCACCTTGCGACTAAGGCGTATATATGGAAGGGGCAGCGTAAAAGTATCATGACTATTTTGACGCGAGCCAACCAGATACTGCCTAATTCTGAATCAGAACGTCGCAGGGTGAACACGGCCTACCCGTCAAATGTTAAACACAGCATTATCCCAAATGGTATAGACCCTGAATTATTTCAATACGACGAGGGTATAAAAAAAGATACTGAATTGGTGCTTTGCGTAGCAAGAATTGAGGGTATAAAAAATCAGTTAAACTTGATAAAAGCATTAAACGGTAGTCGCTTTAAATTGATACTTATCGGCGCACATAGCCCTAATCAATTAGGTTATTATAATGAGTGCCGGGCTATTGCGGCAGCCAACATCACTTTTATAAACCATATTCCGCAGCAGCAATTGCTGCAGTATTACGCGCAGGCCAAAGTGCATATTTTGCCCAGCTGGTTTGAAACTACCGGACTAAGCTCTGTTGAGGCAGCTGCTATGGGCTGCAATATTGTAATTACGGATAAGGGCGACACCCGCGAGTATTTTGCCGATGGCGCGTTTTACTGCGACCCTGCATCGCCGCAAAGCATTTTAGCCGAAGTTGAAAAAGCAAGCGCAGCGACTATTAATGCATCGCTGCGCGAAAAAATATTAGAAAAATACACCTGGCCGCAAGCCGCAAAGCAAACGCTTAAAGCATATCAATCAGCATTACAATGAAATTAAAGATAGCGATCTTAGGAACAAGGGGTATCCCCAACTATTACGGCGGGTTTGAGCATATATCAGAATATGTATCGGCGGGGCTGGTTAACCGTGGGCACACCGTAACGGTTTACAATTCGCATAATCACCCCTATCAAAAAAATAAATGGAACGGTGTTGAAATCAGGCATTGCTATGACCCTGAATACCTGATGGGTGCTGCCGGTCAGTTTGTTTATGATCTTAATTGCCTGATGGATGCCCGTAAACAAGATTATGATGTGATTTTATTGATGGGCTATACCAGCAGCTCTGTATGGGGAAAGCTTTATCCTAAACAAAGCACAATAATTACCAATATGGACGGACTGGAATGGAAGCGCTCAAAATACAGCAAGCCTATCCAAAAGTTTTTAAAATATGCGGAACGCCTGGCGGTTAAGTACAGTCAGTTTTATATTTCAGACTCATCCATTATTAAAACTTATTTAGCTGATAAGTACGACATCGACAGCCGATATATTCCATACGGCGCGGATCCGTTTTCTTTAAACGAGCGCGAACAGCTAAGCAAAAAACAGGCGCTTAAAGAAGATTATTTTTTACTGATGGCCCGCATGGAGCCCGAAAATAATATCGAGACCATTTTACAGGGTTTTAATAATAGCAACTCGCGCAAGCAGTTTGTGGTTTTAGGTAACACCGAAAATCGCTTCGGAAAATTCATCACCCATAAATTTAAAAGTGATAAACGTATAAAATTCGAAGGCGCAATTTACGATACCCCAAGTGTGCGGGTACTGCAAAATAACTCCTACCTGTATTTCCACGGGCATAGCGTTGGTGGTACCAACCCTTCGTTATTAGAAGCAATGGCCAGCGAGGCGTTAATTGCTGCCCATAATAATCCGTTCAACAGGTCTGTATTACACTCGGATGCCTTCTACTTTTCTAACGCGGGCGATGTATGCAACCTGGTAGAAAATGTGCAACGTCAAAATAACGAACAAGTGATGGTAACCAACAACGCGCATAAAATAAAGCAGCATTTTAACTGGGATAGAATTGTGGACCAGTATGAAGAGTTTGCTATAGAATGCTACCTGAAACATATCCATGAAAGAGCTGCTAAAAACCAGGGATAACCTGACTAACCGCATCAGTTATTATCATATACTGCTGTTGCTGGCCAGTCTTCCGTTTGACCGTTTTTTTAGTCACGTTATACTAATAAGTTTTGGGTTGCATTTGTTGATACATCTGCATAAACCGCTTTTTGAGCCTCGCCATATCGCACTCACTTCGGTGTTTTTTGTAACGGCAATAAGTACGCTATATACCACTAACCTCCTCGGCGCTTATAGCGAATTGACACTGCATATCCCGATTTTAATAGTACCGGTGTTGTTTTGTTTATCGGCAGTGGTTCTGGGGAAATACCGCGACAAATTACTGATGGGCTTTGCCTGGGTATGCGCCGCAACTGTTATCTATTTATATGTTGATGCCATCCGGCTGATCAAATATTACCAGCTGCCGTATTCGGCTATATTTTCTGCAGCGTTCACCAATCATAATTTTTCGGCACCCATTGATATGCACGCCACATTCTTTTCCATGCAGATTGCCATAGCATTAGTGTATGTAATATCTGTTTTGATTAAAGGAAGAGCAAGGCAATGGCAGCTAATAATATGCGCTATAATACTAACGGCCGGACTTGTGCAGCTATGCTCAAAATCTGTTTTCTTTTCATTGCTGCTGATTGTAAACCTGGCCATCCCGTATTTTTTGTTGCGGCAAAAAGCACGTTGGAGATACGCTGCTATTTCAGTACCAGTTTCCGTAATGCTTTTGGCTGTCATTTTTTCGGTGGGCGCTTTACGCACGCGCTATGTAACAGACCTTAGTGCCGATCTTTCTCCATCAGCGAAAGGGCAGATACTTGATTCGCGTATGGCCCGCTGGGGCATTGTTACCAATGTAATAAAACAGGCCCCCGTTTTTGGTCATGGGGCCGGAACGGAAACCGTAATACTACATGAGCAATTTTTCAATCAAAAATACTACAGCTCGTTTTTAAAGAATCTGAATGCCCATAATCAATACCTAGGCTTTCTGTTCAAATCAGGTATCTGGGGTTTGCTGGTCTACCTCGGTACACTAGGGTATGGTTTTAATATCGCCATAAAAAGAAAGGACCTGTTGTTTTTTACTTTTATGACGTTGATCGCGTTGATATCATTATCAGAGAACCTGTTAGACGTGGATAAGGGCGTGTTTTTTTACGCGATCTTCTTTTCGTTCTTCATTTTCTCGGCAACAAAGAGTGACGACATGCATAAGTCGCTATCTTCTTAATTTTTATAGAGTTAAGGCAACCAAATCAGGTATGGATACGTCATTAATATATAACAGCAATAGTATTAAATACCGTGATCATACAGATTAATCCGAAAACGCCGGTGCCAAAAATTAAAGAGGACATATTAGCTACGCTTGCTTACTTTGATATGTTCAATTATCCTTTGGTAAGCAGCGAGATCTATCTTTTTTTACGGAACAAATACCAGCCAAATGATTTCGACAATGCCCTACGCGAACTGGTTGCCAACCGTTTGGTGTTTCGTTTCGGCATTTTTTATTCCCTTAAAAATGATCACGCAAATATTGAGAGGCGGCGCAATGGTAACAAAAAAGCAGATGAGCTTATAAAAGTTGCAGAACGTGTAGGTGATATCCTCATTAAATTTCCTTACGTGAGGGGGATAGCCATTTCCGGGTCATTATCTAAAAACTTTGCCGATGATAGATCAGATATCGACCTGTTTATAATCACCTCGGCTAACCGGCTTTGGATAGCGCGCACCTTAATGCACCTGTTTAAAAAGCTAACCTACCTTGTTAATAAACAGGACTGTTTTTGCATGAACTATTATATAGATGAGCGGCAACTGGAGATAGCGGAAAAAAACATTTATACTGCCATTGAAATTGTTACGCTAATACCGCTTCAGGGAGATACCATTATTGAAAAGTTTTATGCTGCCAACAGTTGGACGCATCAACACCTGCCTAACAAGACCATGCGAGTATCAACGGCAAAACCATTAAAATTTAATGCTTTTAAGCAATTAATAGAAGCTGCATTTAATAACCATTTAGGCAATGCTATTGATAACCTGCTAATGAAAATAACCGCTAAACGCTGGTTGAAAAAAACGCAGCTTAACAAGGTTAATGCACATGGCAGCGTAATGGCGATGGCCACCGGCAAACATTACGCAAAGCCTGATCCTAAAAACTTTCAAACACGCCTGCTTCAGCAATACGAGATCAAAACCTCGCTTATTTTGCACCACCCGGAAAGCAGCATGGCGCAATAATTACTTCTTCTGTAAGGAGATGATATAATAGTCGCCTATAAATTTCCATGGCCAACTCGATTTAAATCGTCCTTCTACCTTTTTGAGTAAAGTATATATCCGCGGAAACTTTTCTGCAAACCCTTCTATGTAGGATGGCGGCACCAGTGTGCAAAGCCCCTCGATACCCAACACATCAAAATGATCTTTTAAGGTATTTATAATATACGATGGATTGTAGTACCAGCAGGTAAAATAGCTGCCTTCCACGTGAGCCTTAACCCCATTTTTGCTGAACCACCGGCGGGTAGCGGTTTTAAACTTTCCTTTAAAAATTAATAGCGACTCCCACAGGCAAAATTTTGGCAGAATAACCAAGGTTGCTGTACCGCCGGGTTTTAACAATCCGGGCAGTGATAACAAAACGGTATCCAGCTCGCCGGTACAATTTAGGCCCGCAAAGTTGGAGAATATATGGTCAAATGGTCCTTTATTTCTTAGCAGATGCAATTGGGTAAATGAGCAAAGTTCATTGCTCACTAAATGCCCCAAACTTTGGTCGGCTACTTTTTTCCGGAGCTGTTGCTGCATCCCGTTTGATACGTCGGTAGCGTGCACACTGAAGCCCTGTCTTGCAAAGAAAACGGCATCTTCCCCCGTGCCACTGTTTAACTCCAGTATTGCTGCTCCCGGCTTTAAATACTGCAAAACGTGTTCCCGTACTCTATCACGTTTATAGCTAACAATGGTATTGTCGGAGTATATCTCATCAAATACACCCGACTGCGCCGTAAATGCTTTCGCGGCGTAATACTCGTTGGTTTTGTCAGCAACTACATCCATTATGCCTTTTCCAATTGGGTTAATTTTAGTT
Organism: uncultured Mucilaginibacter sp.; assembly: GCA_946479225.1. Next base: position 7,495 of record CAMLFI010000051.1, read on the forward strand.
TTTCGAAAAAGGTTGCAGGGGCGTGGTACAATACCGAAAGTGCTTTTCTTAAAACACTTGCATTAACACTCAGCGGGTTTTTGATCAGCTTTATCATACTGTTTTTTGCCAGATGCTTATGATAATTTTGATGCACATATTTGTGCAATTGCTTGTAATACGATGGGGGAAAGGTGTTGCTAAACATAAGCGCCATCTCATCAGAATCTGTCCAGTTGGTTTTTTTATGCAGATCAGCCTTTACGCGATCATAAAAAACGGTGCCGGGCAAGGGATAGGATACAGATATGCCTATTTCAAAAGGTAGCAGTGTATTTATCATTTTAACGGTTTGGGCAATGTCTGCCTTATCCTCGCCGGGGTAACCAAACTGAATAAAAAAGGAAGGTTTAATACCATTTCTTTTCATGGCATGTGTAGCTGTGCCGATCTGCTCTACCGTAATCCCTTTATCCATTGCATCCAGTACTTTTTGCGATCCGCTTTCGGCCCCTATCCAAACATTTTCGCAGCCTGCGGCTGCGAGCGCTGCAACAACAGTGTCATCCGCTAATAGGTCGGCCCGCGATTGTATTTTAAAGTGGATGGATATATTCTGCTGTTTTATAAGCTCTGAAAATTCGATTATCCAGCCAGGTTTTAATCCAAAAATATCGTCGCAAAACCAAATATGATCCATGTTAAAAAGCTCTTTCAGCAGCACAATTTCCTGTATCACATTTTGCGGACTGCGGGAATTGTAGCGACTGCCATAAATTGGTTTTGCGCACCAATTGCATTTAAAGGGGCAGCCCCGAGTCGTGCTCATATTGAGGGAAAAATATCCTGCATTTTTTACCCAGCTTTTGCGATACGGTTCTATATCGATCAAATCCCAGGCAGGCAGAGGCAAACTATCCAGATCTTTTAAAACCGGGCGTGCAGGTGTTTTGTAAGGTTGGTTATTCTTTATAAAAGCAAGTCCGGGTATTTCGGCATAAGTGTTTTTACCGGCTTTTATATTCTCCACTAAATCAAGCAGGGTATGTTCAGCTTCGCCGATAATTACAAAATCGGCTCCTTCCTGTAAATACTCAGTATAACGATCCGTTGAATCAGAGCTTGACACAATTACTGTGCATCCTCTTGCCTTAGCCAGTTTACACATGCTGAATGCCGCCTCGCGCATATTGGTGAGGCACATTTTGGTGAGGTAATTAAAGCCATCATCATACAATACAAAAAACTCCGGAATGCTATTTGTCAAAGCTGTACTTACCTCCTCGGGCCGCCGACAGAACATGGTATCAAACAACGATACATTATACCCATTTTCACGCATCAAGGCGGCGGCATACAAGGTACCCAATGGCGGGTACGGCTGCCCTACAGCGAGTTGCTTTGGATCAAAACCTAAAAAATAGGAGTGGGTAAACAGTATGTTCTGCATGTAAAGGAATTACGATCTCAAAATCTCATGGGTTGCCTGTCGGACTAGTCCGATCATTATTTCTTTTTAATAAAATAAACATTATATCCATGCAAACTCCTGTCAAAACTGTATGATCCGGCGACAAAATGGTCAACATACCCCCGCAAATCGGCGCTTACATATTTGGCGTAATTCGCAAACCGTGGCACCAATACAACATCGGGCTTATTCGTTGCCATATCTTTATAAAATCTTTTTTTGGCAATGTCTGTCTGCGTGACATTGAAATAAATGGTCGGCGAAAGTCTTTCTGAATACACCTGCACCTGCGCACCAAAACCCGCCACAAATACCTTTTGATGCGGTTGGGTATTGGCCCTTATCCACAACCCTAATTGCTTGCAACGCAGCTCATCAGGTTGGACAGATATATCTTCGGTTTTAGGCAAATCTTTCACAAATAACTTCTTTAAATTAACCAAGGGCTCGAGTAGCTTGGGGAAGAAACAGACCCATACAATCAACAGAATCCGTTTGAAAGAGATATTATAAGTATTTATTAAATGTACAGTTGCAAAAGCGCTTATAAGCGAAAAGGCGGGCAGCAGGTCTTTAAGCTGTACCCGGGCGTAATTGCCTACTATATTGATGCCGATAAATTCGATTATCAGCCAAAGCAGCAGCCAGTCAACCCGCCGTTTTATAAACCAATAAGCCAACAAAAGCGGATAAAACAATACCATTTCTGAATAAAAGAACATGCCGAAACTTTGTTCCAGTCGCCATAATAAGGAATGGTCTGTGGTGCTGCCGATGCCAAAGTTGTCGGTCAAGGCGTAAGTAAATACTTCGTTAAGATGAATGCCTGTAGCAACAAATAGTAGGATTAATAACCCCACACCCGCGAAAAGCCCGGCACAAAAAATAAGGCTAAATATTTTACCTCTACGTAGCGACGAAATAGACAGCGCCGTGATCCCAAACACGGCCGATAGTCTGAACCCAAAACCAATAGCAGTGAAAAAACCGCTCAAAAACGCACCAGTGGTGCGTTGGCGTGTCAGGAAAATATAAAAAGCGACTATAATAAATAACACCTCATAGGTTTCGGTATACGACACATATTTGCCATCGGCACAATGCCATAAAACAGACAGTCCGTAAAATGAGATAGCCAGTATGCCGGCTTGCCTACCCGATATATGGCAGGCAATTTTATAGATGTAATAGATGCCAACCGATTGGCAAAGGGTGCCTACAATTCGTGGGAACCAATAATTTACCCCAAAAAGCAGATCAGACAAGCCAAATATGGCAAAGAACAAGGGCGATTTATTATCAACCCCACCAGTATAAGGAACAAGCCCGTGCCTGAACCAGTTGCGCCCAATGTAGTGCCACATGGCCTCGTCGGCAGAAAGGGCAAAACCATTGGTAAGCAGTGTTATTAATAACTGTAAAAGCGTCAGCACAAAAATTACCTGCAAAACGCCGTAACTGCTTAGGTTTATGCCTGCCTTTATTTTCATCCGGTACTACAATCGGGTAAATGGTGATAAATGCAAAAAGCATACGCATTTAACACAGGTGCT
>CAMLFI010000052.1 GCA_946479225.1 uncultured Mucilaginibacter sp.
TCAAGCGGCGGCGGCTTTACCCGATGGGCCGATGTTTACATAAACCTTTTTGACTCTGCTACCTACTCTCCTGTTAATGGCGATAACCGTGTTGTAACTTATCAGCTTACGGAGTTTTCTGACGGTGCCGAACATTACAGCACCCATACAGCTACCATCGCCGGGCAATCACAATTGATAGACCCCGGCGTACCAACCTTTGTAAGCGATTACGATGAGTTTGGAAATGTGATAACCACTTATTATCGCTCTTACCTGTTTATAAGCATAAGCGACGCGCCTGATCCATCACCGCCCGTAAATGCCTGCGATTTGGAGATCGTTAATATTCAGGTTGACAAATTTGAAACCGCGCCGGGAGCAGCTGATGCACAGATAACCGTTAACGCCACATCAAGTTACTTGCCTATACTTTATAGCCTTGATAACGTAACATTTCAGTCCTCAAACGTTTTTGCGGGCATAAGCGGAGGTCTAAAAACCGTATATGTTACTGATGCTAACGCACTGGGTTGCGCGGTTAATCAACACGTAACGGTACGCACACTTAGCAGCTTACTGGTAAAAGACCCCTCAGTTACTGTAGCCGGAAATGTTAGCCGATGGAACGCCGCCTTCAACCCTGTGGTTTTTAAATATCAGCGTCAGGACTTTGAAGTTTACGCTGTTAGTTTAGATAGCGCGACCAACAAAGCCAAATTGCTTATCAACTCGCCAACTAATAAATTATCCAAAGGCGATAAGGTGTATGTAAATGCGGGAAGTTACAAGGGCGTTTTTGATGTGGAAAGCGGCTCGGACTACAACACATTGGTTATCAATTCCTCTTTCACATCAACCGCAACCGGTTTTATCAACATCAATAAACAACGGCCATATTATGCTATCAAAACAAAAATAACTTATCATGACCCGGTTACCGGTCAGCAGCAAACAATAGAATCAACCAACCGGCCTGATAACACAGGTTTGGTTAAGGCGGATATCTCTAATTTTTTGCAAAGCCTGGTAAGCCCTAAAGATGATAGCAATTTTACAAAGATCAACTTTAGGGACAGTAACCTTAGCGCCAGCTACCGCATCAGTTTTGCGCAGCAATGGGATGATGAAAACGGCAAAGAGCAAATATCAGACTATACAGAAAATGCCGACGCCTATTTTGTGTTATACGCTGCAAAACAATTGGGCCAGCGCTACGGCGGCAACCTGGCTGCATATGTGCCGTTTAAAACCATAACTAGCGGCGCACAACCGGCAGAATGGATAACCGATTTTGCAGAACCTGCTTACTCTAACGCTTATCCATTTGATATCGGTTTTATTTATAGCGAAGACCTTCTGGGGTTGGATCTATACTGCGAACTAACGTTACTGGATATTAACCGCAGCCAATTAGCCGGAGGTACTCAGGTTATAACATTGTTGAATGAGGATGATTCCTGGTTGCTTAATCAGGATGGTAATAAGTATGTAATAGCTGATCAAACTATTTCAATTAACCCGCTGGCGGAACAATTGGGATTGAACAGGTTGCTTATCAACAGCAGTTTTCCGCCGGAAGCCTATTACTTTACTATCACCGTAAAATATGATGATGATGCAGATATAAGCCACGCGGTTACCCAAACTCAAACCGTGCGCATTGACGATGCTATTGACGACAACTCGGTTTACCTGCGCTGGATAGGCTTAAGCGGATCATGGAACTACTATCGCTTTGCCTACAATCAGGAAGTATCATTAGATGTGCAGAACGCAGTCATTATTAAAAACTACGTTACCGATTGGGAAAACCAAGAGAGCATTGAGGAAGTGATCAGCAAATCAGCAGGCCAAAAGATGAAGGTAATGGCCGAGGACCTTTCGGTAAATGATATTAAGGGTCTGCAGTCCATAAAGTACTCACCTAAAGTGCAAATGCTGGTAAACAAAAACCCGGTTAAGTGGCAAACGGTGGTGCTTAACACAGCCACGTTCAGCGAATACGAAACCCGTAACGGGCAGGCGCCGTTCAGCGTGACATTTAATTTGCCGGCAATTAATATACAAACGCAGTAAATTATTTCGGATTTCGGATGTTCAATTTCGGATTTAGAAACATTTTCCGGTCTTCCCAACTTGCGGACTTCCGGACTTCCCAACTAGAAAAATGAACCAACTACAACTCTATATAAACGATCAATTGGCCAACCTGAGCGATGATAGCCCTATTGCGCTTACCTTTCAGATCAATAACCTGGCCGAGGTGAAGAACCAGCAGGGCAACACATCAAACCAGTTTAAACTGCCGCTTACCCAGCACAACAGGCGTATACTGGGTTTCCCAGATGATGTGGCTTTATGTTCTGACGCGCCTTACAAAAAGTATCCGGCCAAGCTGGTGCAGGATGGTTTGGAGATCATCCCCTATGGCGTAGCCGAATTGAATGGTATTGATAACGATACTGCCAGTCTCACCGTACTATCAGGCAATGTCGATTTTTTTGACGCCATTGACGGTAAGCTGTATGACATGGGTAAAACATTTACGCCGTACGAGCATAAATGGAACGTTGAAAATGTTGCGTTATCCCAAAGTCGTACTTCTGGTTGGATCTATCCTGTGGTGGATTATGGTAATTTACCCGGGCATCCAAACAACATCAACGTAAATTTTTTAAGACCCGGCTTTTTTATTAAAACGGCAATTGATGAGATAGTAAAATCTACCGGTTATAAAGCGAGTGGATCATTGCTGGATGACCCGTTGTACCCAAAACTTATTGCACAGTTTAGCAATGGCACCTTTGAACATGGTACCGATTACCAAAACGCAGAGGTAATACAAAACCCACATGCTTGTACCGTTAAAACGCATGCTGATCAAAACTTTGGCGACAATAATGCGTATGTAGGCAGAGTTCCGTTTTACAATCAGTCCGAAGATAAAAATCATTTATGGCAAAATTCCAACCAATATTATCGTGCGCCTGCCAGCATATCAGCATCTGTAACGCTTGAATTTTCGGTTGAAATAACAGGTGATCTCAGCAAAAACAGTAGTCAGGAGCATTTTGGTATTGTGCTCCGTTTAAAGCAACATTCATCCGGCGATGAACTGACCAGCACAATAATAGATCTGAGCAGCAACACGCAACATGTATGGGGCAATTATTATAAACGCGTTGCCAACAATGTTAAACTGTCTTATGATCTGGATCTGGCCCTTGGCGAGGGCGTCTATGTAGAGTATCACGTTAATCACAATAAACATGGCGTTATTACCATTAAAAAGGACAGTTCATTAATCATCACCACCAAGCGGCAAAAAGTACTTTACGGGCACGATGTTCAATGCGAACGAATCTTCCCGGACATATCCGCAAAGTACCTTTTGAAAGATACCCTGCAACGCTTTGGTATTATTTGCCAAACAGATAACGCCAAACGGACGGTATCATTCAATTCCTTTCGGGATATTGTAAATAATATCCCGCTGGCTAAAAACTGGTCGGGTAAGTGCTTGGACCAGGGTAAGGCTATCAGCTTTCAATTGGGGGGTTACGCACAGGAAAATAAGCTGAAATATAAAGAGGATGAGGCGGTGTTACCTGCAGGTTTTGCTGATGCAGTTATTAAAGTTGCCGATGCTACTTTACCCGCATCAGCCGATCTGTTTGAGAGCCAGTTTGCCCCTACCCTTAATGTGCCTTATCTGAACGCTAGTGTAGCCCAGATCAAGATGATGGACGACGAAAGCAGCGATTTCAGCGTCGGCGTAACACCGCGTATTTTAATAGACCGCAAGCTGCCGTTGCAGGGTGGTAAAACCGTGACATTTAGCGATGGGCAGGGCGATGATAAAGTAGTTAACGATTATATAAGCATACCTTACTTTTACAATCCTGATGCGCCCAAATTAACTGAAAGCTATGGTTATGCTAGCCTCAAGTTTGATGATCTGCGCAAAAGGTATTACTCCGAGCTGGAGAAAATACTAAAGCACACTAAAAAGGTAGTACGTTATTTTCTGCTGAGTCCGCGCGATATTTTGGAACTTGACCTATTGATACCGGTTTACCTGGAGCAAGACAGCGCCTATTATTACATTAATAAAATTGATGCCTGGCGCAAAGGGCAGGCAACAAAGGTAGAGTTGGTGAAATTGGGGTAATTGGTCTTAAAATTTATTTGCAATACTGATGAACACAAATTATATTTACCAAAAAAATTAGCAAATCTAAACTTCACAACATGAAAATCAATCATCTTTTTTTTGCGCTACTAATAGCCTTTGCAAGTTGCAATTCCGCTTCCAGGCAAAATGTTGAAAATCTACCTGATAAACAGATACAGTTTGTCAATTTGATACATAGGCATGATTCAATTTATAACGGACTTACGAATGATATTGGCAAAACGGAATATATAGATAGTAGCCGGAAAAATATAGTTGATTTTGTTATTTACAAATTACGCGAGGTTAAAGATTGGCAAGCAAGGCTTAGCAAGTTAAATATTATAGAATCAGATAGTATGATAAGGGCAGAATTTTTGCTTTCAAATATCAATTCAACCGATTCTATATTGTTGGAGTCCGAAATTCCACTTGACAGTTTACAATTGAAAGAACAACTAAAAACAATTAAAGTAAACGATAAGATAAGTATTTCCGGCATTTTTATTAGTCGCGATGTAGTTGACTTATATGATATTTACTTTACACTTGATGAGCAGCGAAAATTCAAAACTACAAAGTTTGATTTTTACCTTACCGATATCAAAAAAGCACAGTAATTCTCTAAAACCTATCAGTATACCAACCTGATAGCAGTTTCACACTATGCCAATTGGCATATTTATATTGTCTGTTCTGATTTATTTTACCTAATGCATAATATTAGTATTAGTTACTCAGTGCATTAGGTAAATGCTGTGTGCGCTACAAACATAAATGCTTTCTAATAATATAAAGTCATATACTAATATTAAACTCCTATGGATGATCATAATCAACTCAATCAATATACCAATGCTTTCGATAGTTTGCGCAATTCAATAAACCAATTATCAACCCCGCTAAACAACATTTCAACAAACCTTAATGGGGCAACCAATAATTTATTAAAAACAGCCGAAGCATTAAAAAAACTAACCGTTCAAAATCAAGACTTTACTACGGCAAGCGAAAAATCGGACAACAAACTTAAAGAAACTGCCGAAACATTCATGACCTGGAAAGAGGTTGTGTTATCCGTTAAAGGAGCTATAACCAGCTGCGAAACCGCACTTAAGGGCTGGGGATTAGCGTTGACGGGCGGGCTTACTGCGTTAACTATTCTGTTACCCGAATTGTGGAAACTATATTCAGCCTACTTAAAAGGTAAAGAAGCTACAGACGGATTCAAAAAAAACCAGGAAGCTTTAACTGCCGCCTTCAAAAACAGTTTATTTACAAAAGCAGTAACAGATGTTAACGGATTGACCGCTAGCATAAAATCCGCGAAGAGTGGTTATGGTGAGAAAGCAGAGGTATTAAAAAAATATAATGAAACCTTAGGAGAAACCTTGGGTAAGACTAATAGTCTTGAAGAAGCGGAAAATAAAATCACCAAAAATGGTCGTGACTATGTTAAGATGATGTTTTACAAAGCCGCCGCTGCATCAGCACTTTCCAATAGTTCGGGGGATATGCTTGACGCAACCCAGAAGGTAATTGAAGCTGAAAACAAAAAGGCCAAAATAGACAAGGAAGTAGTTGATTTCGGAAAGAACATTCTTGAAAATGAAAGACGCTTAGGAAAAAATCAGGTAACACTTGGAAAATTTCGACTAAAGGCAAAGCAGGAAGCAGCGGCTGAAGAACTTAAAGAGGCTGAAGCTCATAAAGTTGCCATAGAAGAAACTACAACTAAATTGTATACCAATCTTGAAAAGCAAGCAAATGATTTAATAAAGAAAATAGCGCCGGTACCTAAAAATGTAGAAACAAAATCAGGTCATGATAAACAATATTGGGAAAGCGAACTTACCAAACAACAAGGATTATTAGATAAATTAGATGGCAGCAGTAAAAGTTTTGAAAAACAGGCAAAATCCATAAAGAAAAGGATGACTGCTATCAAGAAAATTCTCGCTAATTACTCAACAATAAGCATCAACGCCCCTGATAAAGAACCTGAAGCTGCAGAGCAAGATCCTTTAGATCAATTCAAAAAGAAAATTGATGACTTCAATAAATACTTAAACAACCAACGCACCAATAAGGCTGGCTATGAAAAAGAGTTAACTGATTTAAAACTACAGCTAGCTAAAAAACTGATCACCCAGGAGGATTACTATAAACAATGGGCAGCACTGCAGGAGCGTTATCGTATTGATATTGCAGAAACACTGAAACGGTTTAATGAGGATGATCTGGCCGAAACGTTACAACACCAAAAAGATTTGGTTGATGCAGAAAAACAAAAAGGAATTATTGACAAAGACGAGAGTAGTTTAAAGAAAGCTTTTTTACCTAAAGATAAACTTGAAGCCGAAAAGCAGTTAATATCAGACAAGTACAACTTCGAAATACAAAAAGCTGCTGAAGCAGGGAGAGATACAGCTGAAATTAGAAAACGCTACCAGGATGATATATCAGCGACAGAAAAGCAATATGAGCAAGACAGGAAAAACTTCCAGATAGAAACTGCGCAACAGGTATCTAACGCTGCGTTTTCTATCCTTCAAAATAACCTCCGCTCGCAAAGCAGCGCCCGCCTGAAACAACTGGAGACGCAAAAAAATGCCGAATTAGGTAATACCAGCCTTACCGCGACACAGCGTAAGGCTATCGAGGAAAAATACAAAAAAAAGGAGGCCGAAGAAAAGACCAAAGCTTTCAAAGCCGAACAACGTGCTTCAATACTTCAGGCAGTAATTAACGGTGCACTTGCTATTACTAAAGTAACATCACAGGCAGGTTTACTTGGAGCATTTGTAATTCCGGGCATCATAGCTTCTACAGCCATACAGGTAGCCACAATTGCAGCGCAAAAAGCGCCACAATACGCTAAAGGCGGTTTACATTACCGGTCTGATGGTAAAGGCGCTCTTCTGGCAGGCTACAGCCGGATAGATGATACAAACGCATATCTGCGATCAGGCGAAGCCGTTGTAGTATCAGAGGCTATGCGCAACCCATGGGCACGCAATTTGGTAAGCGCCATCAATGTGGCTCACGGTGGTAGAGATTTCTCGGTACAGAATCCAGGTAGTGGTTATGCTATAGGCGGGATCTTTACCGATGGCGGAAATTCTAACAGGTATTACAGTCAGCCATTAAACGACCAAAAAGATCTGGCCAATACCATAGCTTACCAGATGATCAACAATTTTCCTCCCGTTTATGTGGACGTGAAGGATATTAACAGCCAGCAAAATATATTGGCACGTACAGTGGATAGGGTGAATCTTTAGTAGCAAGTATATAGTATCAAGTAGCTAGACTAATATCGCTTGATAAATACTTGATATCTGTTACTTATTACTTAAAACAAAGCAGTCTAACTATCAATTAGTTAGACTAATAAACACTTGTTAAAATACTTGACACCTGATACTAATTACTTGATACTAAATTATGAATATAAAAACAGCTAACGCCCTGTTTGACGAGGGTATATTTTCTGAAATGTATAAAGCGGGTTTTATTACGGCAAAAGTATTTACCTATCGCGAGATCTATTTATGGATACAGGCCCAAATGCAGATACGCGATATTACAAAAAACCAGGCGGTGCTTGAAGCTGAATTGAAATTTGATAAAGATGAACGTACCATATGGCGGGCTTTAAATAGTTTTAGCAATGGTGACAAAACAGTGTCACCATTTGATAAAAATAATATCCCGACCTTTGATATATGCCAATAGGCATACTAAACATCAAATCATCTGAACTAAGATTCGAGGATTATAAGCGAAATTATACAACTGACAAAACAGTGTCACCATCACGTCGGAAAATTGTACCGACATTTGTATAACACCAGGCCAAAGGCCAGCCACTTAACAATCTTCTTACGTCAATAATCTTCCGGATTTCCGTCTTCCTGTTCCGACAGCTATCGGAATCCAGACTCCTAAAAAATATGAATTACAAAATTTACTTATACGATACTGATACCGAGGGTATCGGATCGGGCAATTTGTCATCGGCCCAAATAAAACTGCAGTTAACAGCAGCGGCCGGCCAGGATGTAGACGTTCACATTAGTTCAGCAGGGGGCAGCGCATTTGATGCCATTGCCATCTATGACCTGCTGAAGAAATATCCGGGTAATGTAACTACTTACATTGATGCGCTGGCCGCCTCTGCTGCCTCGGTTGTTGCCATGGCTGGTGACAATATTGTGATGAGCAAATATGCGCTACTAATGATACACAAACCCATGGTGGGCAGCGGCGGCAACGCAGATGAGTTGCTTAAAGACATTCAATTACTGAATGTGGTACAATCTCGCCTGGCGGCAATTTATGAGGACAAAACCGGATTGGACGGCGTTACTGTTAATAGTTTGATCGACGCCGTTACCTGGCTTACTGCCGACCAGGCGCTCGACCTCGGGTTTATTGACCAAATTGAGGACTATCAGGTAGAGATTACCAATACAGCTCTCATTCAAAATTACACCACCGCTGCGCCGGTTTTCTACCAACGCTATATCAACAAAATCTTAAATAAACCCAATAACAGCAATATGAACATCGAAAATCAAGAACTGATCCAGAAAACCACATCGGTTTTGGACAAGATTATAAACTTCTTTAAAAAAGTGGTGAACAAACACACTATTACAGACAAAGGCACCCTACACCACGCAGGAGAACTTAGCGAAGGTACCGAGGTTTACCAGGATGAGGACATGACCACGCCCGCCATTACCGACAGTTACACCACTGCAACAGGCAAAAAAATAGCGATTAAAAACGGTCAGGTTGAAAAGGTAAGTCCGGAAGAAACAGCCCATGAAGCTGAGGAAGAAGACGAAGATATCCTGCCTGAAAGCATCTTTAAAACTGGCAAGCAAAAGGAGATAAAAAACCGGGTGCAGGAAATAAAAGCAAAGCTACATGCTCAAAATGCATTGTTAACCGAAGCAAAAGCAGCGCTGGAAGAAGCCGGCAGGCGACTAAACAAAACCCGCACAGAGATCAAAAACGAAATAAAATCTGATTTTACTCCCGAAGGATCAAAACGCAGCAGCAAAGCAAAAACAGAAAGCCAACCCTTCTTCGCACCGAAAACCACGTTGGCACAAAACGCGGTTAAAAAGGCAGTGGCAAAGTAAGTAGCAAGTATATAGTAGCAAGACAAATACTTGTCATAAAATTAGAAAGAAATACTTGATACCTGATACTTACTACTTGATACTCAAAAACAATCAAAAACAAACTCAATAAAAATTAATGGCTCAATTTACATTTACAAACAACACCTATGCCGGCGAAGCGCTGGCGGGGTTTATGGCAAGCACGCTGCTTGAGGCCGATTCGGTTAAGCGCGGTTTGCTAACCGTTATCAACGACGTAAAATCGCGCAAGGTGATACTTGACGTTGATGACGACGTGATATTGCAGGACCCATCAGGCACATTCACTGATCAAGGCACCACAGCATCACAAAAAGAAAGTTACCTGGACCCGGTGATCTACGAATTTATGAAAGAGGAACAATGGGACAAGCTGGTACAATCATGGGAGGCACAAAGCCTTAAACCCGGTGCTTTTATGGACTATGAAGGTGTGGTAGATCTATCAGATTTTATGGTGCAACGCTACCTAACCAAAATACGAATAGCCAACGAGCGTTTGTACTGGCTGGGTAAAGCATCAACAAAAGAAGCGGCTTTTACTGCCGGCTTCGCGGGCTTGCTGCCAACTATAGCCAACGCGTCGGGCGTTTATAAAGTAGGCTTAGGCAAACCGGCAACTTCAATGGTTGCAACAGCTATTAACGGAACCGGCATTGTAACCGTTTCAAGCACCGCAACTTTAGCCGACGGCGATGTGGTAAGCATTACAGCAGTAACAGGTACCAGTAAGGATACAACCAATGGCGGCGGCGGAATTGATGTTCAGGGGCAATCATACTTTATAAAAGTGTTAAGTTCAACCACGTTTCAACTGGTGCGTAATTACAACGAGATAAACACCCGCAAGGCAGCTACATTCTCCAGCTCATCAACAGCAGCAACTGTTAGCTACATTAACGCCAGTAATGTGCTGGATGTGTTAAGTGGGGTATACGCCCAGTTAGATCCTGCTGATAGAAGTCAGGATGATTTTAACCTGCAGATCCCATTCCACGTAGGTTATGCATACGCACAAGCTCAGGCCAACAAAGCGGTTAATGTGCTAAACGCGTTCACCGATAAAAAGAAAATGGATTACCTGGGTTTACCATTGCAACTAATGAACCACTGGCAGGCTAACACAA
>CAMLFI010000053.1 GCA_946479225.1 uncultured Mucilaginibacter sp.
CGCCGGTGCAAATGAGCTACATCTCCAAACAACAGGATAAAAACCTGGTACCCGCCCTCATAGCCGCTTGTATAGGAATACTTCTTTTAACCGTAAATGTATCGCGCTATTTGTTCAATAATAAAACCTGGGTAGTGCAGCCATCGCTTGTGGCCGATCGTAGCGGCGCACGCATGTTCAGTTATAATCCACGCATTGCTATTTTAATGAATAAGCTTAAAGCGGGATCGTTGTTTGACCGCAACGGGGTGCTGCTGGCCACAAGTGATGCCGCTACGGTTAAACGTCAGCATTTTAAACTGTATGGGGCGGGGATTGAAAATTACAACCTCGACTCGGCAATGCATAAAAGAGTCAGCAGATACTATCCTTTTGATGACCAGATGTTTTTTTGGACAGGTGATGCAAACACAGGGGTGTTTAATGGCAGCGTAAACGGCTACTTTGCAGAATATGAACTCGCGGCAGAGCTGCGAGGATTTGACATGCCTACAACCCGGTTCACCGCACTAGCTAAACGGTATGCCGAGAATAGGTACCTGGCCCGCGGCGTAAAAGAAATGACAGTTGTTAAAAAAGACTATAAGGCCCTTGCACCGCTATTGCTTGCGGGTATAAACAGCCAGGAAGTAGAAGCATTCAAACGTCGTAACCGCGATGTGAGCTTAACAATGGATGCCGGCCTGCAAACCAGCATACAACGCTCTATTGCCACAGATACTTCATTAAACGACAACAGGGTTTCCGTAGTTATTATGCAGGCCAATACGGGCGATGTGCTCACATCAGCGGTTTATCCGCTGCCGCCGGTACACGATTGGGAAAAACTGACCATGAGTTATGCTGAGCAGAATCAACTATCGCAGTGGATGACGACCTCTGATCTGGGCTTTACCCACTTTACGCAACCGGGTTCTACCGCTAAAGTAGTTACATCCATGGCGGCTTTTAACAAATTGGGATTGGCTGCCGCTGAAAAAAGATATCCGGTTGCCTCCTGGGAACGCATCCGCACCAAAGGTATAGAACCTGACGAAACAGGCGTAATAGATCTGCGGCGCGGCCTGGTAAAATCAAACAACGTTTACTTTATAAAACTGGCCAATCAAGAGCATCTGCAGGAACAAATGGGCGACCTTTATCTAAAAACAGGCATGTCTTTACATGGTGTTGGCAGCTATTATTATAACAAGCCGGCCGAAAATTTAGCACAGGAAGAAAAATGGCGTGAACTATGGCGCAAAACAGAATTTAACACTAAGCCACGTTATAACCCCAACAACATACGCCTTACACGGGCCGAAGGTATCTCGGGTATGGCATGGGGTCAGGGCGAGTTAATAGCCTCACCCGCTGCGGTGGCCCGGCTGGTATCCGGCGTTGCAAACAATGGCACTATGATAAATAACCGTTACGTGTTAAAAGTAAGCGACTCATTAACACCGGTAAACCCCGGAATAAAACTGGCTAACGACCCAAAATACGCGCAACTGTTACGTGAATACATGATTGAGCAGAGCGCACCAAAAGTACCTATTTTGGGTATTTCGGTTGCAGGTAAAACCGGTACACCCGAACGGATCTGGAAAAAGGAGCAAATAAATGATGGCTGGTACGTGTTTTTTGCTCCTATGGAAAAATACAGCGGTAATATTGTCGTTTGTATCCGTATAGAATCAACCAAAGGCTCATCAGACGCTGTTCATTTGGCGGGCAGGCACGTTATACCATTTTTACTAAAACGTGGCTATATTAAAAATATCACGCCGCAAACAAAAGAAACACAGTAAGGTTAAATAATAATTCAGAGCGAAGATCTCGTCAAGGTTGTATAAAACATGGTATTAAATTTTTTCAAAAGCGAAGCAGAAGAACGACCGGATGATGTTAAAGGAGTGCGCCACGCCTTACTTTTATTTATCAAACAACAGCTCCAAAAAGCCGAAGGCGGCGAAGGTGGCAACATTAAAGGAGTGTCTTTATATGTGAATTCAGGCGATGCAGACAGGCATATTTATGAAGCCGCTGTTTATTTGGATGAGCAGCAAAAGCTACGTGATGAGATCCAAAGGATAGCAGACGACTATGCGGTAGAGCTTCCGGCTAACTGGTCGCTAGATGTAAAGTTTGACGAAGATATCCCGGCAGAAGCGACAAAGGCCCCCAACATTGACATTGCCTTTTTTGTAAAGACCGGCAAGCACTTTATAAAACAAACGGCTACTGCCTATATAAGGGCTTTAAGTGGAGAGACGCTCGAAGCCGAATATACCCTGCAATCTGGCGACAATAAGATCAACATTGGGCGCGACAAAAAAGCACAGTCAGACGAAGGTTATTTCCGTACCAATCATATCGCTTTTCCATCTGATAGTACCAATAAAGAGAATAAATTCATCAGTCGCCAGCACGCCCATATTGAGTGGAACAATGATGCGGGACGTTTTATGATATTTGCTGATGAAGGCGGCGTACCGCCCCGAAATAAAGTGAAGGTACGATCAGAAAGCAGCGAGCAAATAACCAAGTTGCATGCAACCCATATAGGGCACCAACTGCAAGAAGGCGACCAGATAGTACTGGGCGAATCGGCAGTATTGGAGTTTAGCTATCAACCCCTCAAAAAATGAGTAAGGTATTTACGATAGCTGAAGGATTGGAAAACCTGGGCGCACTACGCACAGGCGGTCAGGGCTCTGTTTATAAAGGCAGGCGCTATGGCCCAATTTATTCGGCCGTAAAACTTATACCCACGCCCCTTTACACCGAAGATGAGGATGACAAAAACTACCGCAACTATCGGAATGAGGTAACCAAGCTACAAAAGGTTAATGAAAACCCAAGTCCTAATGTTGTTAAGATACTGAGCTCGGGAATTACCGAAAGCGGATCGTTCCCTTTTATAGAGATGGAGTATATAGAGGGGCCGGATCTGGCTGAACTATTACATCCACCCCACGATAAAATATTCACGCTTAAAGAGCTGGTAAAGGTAGCCGACCAATTAGCCAGCGCACTTGCTCATTGCCACAAAGTGGGTGTTAAACACGGCGACATAAAAAGCAACAATGTAAAGTACAACGTCCATACCGGTAATTATGTGTTGCTTGATTTTGGTTTGGCCATTATGAGCGAGGAGCAGCGCCGCAGCAGTATACGCCATGCAGGGGCGATTGAATTTATGGCACCCGAGCAGCATGAAGGCAAAATGCTGATGCAAACTGATATTTACAGCTACGGAATAATTTTGTATGAGTTGCTTTCCGGGCAGGTGCCTTTTCCGCTACCCGGCAACGGCGATACCGGGCGGAATTCGGTAATGGTAAGCCATATGGAGCAGGAAATACCCGATGCCCTGAAGCTACGCAAAGCCAACCTGCCTGATAAATGGAGCGAAGAAAAAAAAGCATTGGAAATGCTGGTACCGGGTTGGTTTACCGACATACTATATAAATGCCTTCAAAAAAAGCCGGAAGACAGATATGCCGATGGTATTGAACTGCACAATGCCATAATAAGCGGCAGCATATCTGCCTCGGCCGGGCAAACCGCCGCACTAAGTACCATAGTCCTCGAAACCGAAAATACGCGTTTACGCGAACAGCTTGCCTCGCTTAAAACTGCGGCCGGTACGCTTTATAATGAAGATCAGGGATTGTTTGAACGTGATGCCAGCATGGTAATTATACCTAAAATGGCTTTTATAGGCATCATCGGCGTGGCCGCATTGTTTCTCTCTTTGTTTCTTTATAATGTTTTATCGGCTGAAAAGTTCGTCGCCGGGAATCCTTATGCCTATCAATCGCCTTATGTGTTTTTTAAGCCATACAATGTTGATAGTATGATGAAGGCTGAGCTTGCGCGTATTATTAAGGCCAGGCTTGATAGTATTGACAAGGCTAAGCGGCATCATGTAAAAGCGGCACCTCCCGTCGTAGCGAAAGATCCGCCGGAGCCGGAGAAAGAAAAGAAGAAAAAGAAGAAAAAGAAATTTTTGGGGATATTTTAACCTGTTGCTAAAGTGTTGCTATTGTGTTGCTATTGTGTTGCTAAAGTGATCCAAATTGATCCAAAAAATGGCAAAAAATCGCCATTTTTATCATTTTACAATATCCTTATAATCAATAATTTACAAT
Source organism: uncultured Mucilaginibacter sp. (assembly GCA_946479225.1). The sequence continues at coordinate 4,137 of CAMLFI010000053.1, forward strand.
CAATTTACAGCTAATTTTCCTGACGAATAAGTAGTTTCACATAGAACAGTTAACTTATTAATATTCAATAAATTACCTATTTAATTTTTTGGTAACGTATTTATTTTGGATCACCTGCAATTTCTGCTATTTTAACCCCGCCTGCTTTTTAATGTCCGCCGGTATCGCGCTTATCTGCTGTAGCTTTATGCCTTTATAAAACACCTCCGCTCCTTCTGATTGCAGTTGTATTTTGCCCTTTTTAAGCGGGCTTTCAACACCGTTATCCACTTGGCGCGATTTGAACAAAACCATCACCACTTTGCCGTTAACCACATGAATGCTGGTATCGCCAAAGCAGTACAGATCAAGCGTGTTCCATTCGCCTGTTGGCTTCTCAGCATCGGCACCTTTAGTACCGTGGCGGCCCGTCACGCTCTTCTCGCTAAATGCGTTGAGTGTACCATTTGCATCATATACATAATTATTCCCCTGCTTAGTAACCGGTATATCCTGAATGCCTCCGGCCACGCCCCAGTAATCGCCTGTATTACCCTGCTCAATTTGGAACTCTTGGGATCTCATCCACGCATTAGCGTCTTTACCATGTTCGCCTACAGCATGATAAAGGAAACCGCTATCCATTTTCTTTCCCTTTTTATTTCCCCATGTAAGGGTGCCCCATCTAAACTGCAACTGGGCATGATAGTTTTCAAATTCATCTTTGGTAGATATTCCACCCCAGCCTTCGCCGGTTACACGTATTACATTTTCGCCGCCATCAGCAACCACGCTAAAAACCTGCTTAGGGTCGTTGTTCAAACCCAATTGCGGGCCCATATAGGTATCCCAGCCCTGGAGGTCCTTACCGTTAAAAAGAATTACCCATTTACCTTTTTGCGCTGTTGCTGATAAACAGATAAATAGCGCCGGAACAATAAGTTTGATAATGCGGTTCATAAATAAATGGTTTTATAGTCAATGTTACAAAAACTTAATATTGCTACTTTACTAACAAAATAATTAGCTTTGGGTAACCATTTAAAACCACACATGAAACAATTATCATTTTTGCTTGCCTTGATATTAACGGCAGCGTTTTCATATGCTCAAACCTCAACTGCAAAAGTTGCGGAAGGAACCTTACAGGGTACCATAGAGGGTAATCTTTCAGTTTATAAAGGCGTTCCGTTTGCCGCGCCACCGGTAGGCAACCTGCGGTGGAAAGCACCACAACCCGCCGCAAAATGGACAGGCGTTCGTGTAGCAGATAAATTTGCACCGGGTCCTATACAAGGTGGCAACACTCCGTCAGGCAAGAGCGAGGATTGCTTATACTTAAACGTTTGGACGCCGGCAAAATCAGCCAACGAAAAAGTACCCGTGCTGGTTTGGATATATGGCGGCGGTTTTAATGCAGGGGCTACGTCTGAAACCACCTACAATGGCGAAAAGCTGGCAAAAAAAGGCGTAGTATTGGTATCAATAGCTTACCGTGTTGGTCAGCTGGGTTTTTTGGCGCATCCTGAGTTGAGTGCCGAGAATCCGGATAAGGTATCAGGTAATTATGGTTTGCTGGATATGATAGCAGGCCTGCAATGGATAAAAAAAAACATAGCTGCCTTTGGTGGCGACCCAAACAAGGTAACCATCTTCGGCGAATCTGCCGGGGGTATTGCCGTTAGTCAGTTATGCGCATCACCACTGGCCAAAGGGCTGTTTCAGGGCGCTATATCAGAAAGTGGCGGATCTTTCGGCCCGTCACGGACTGTAACCTTTCCCGGCGAAAACATGAAACGCCTTAAAGATGCCGAAGCCGCCGGCGTAGCGTATGTTAAAGGTGCGGGCTTTGCATCAATTGCCGACCTGCGCAAGGTTGAGGCCGATAAACTACCTGCAGTACGCGGGCTGGCCTGGCCCATTGTTGATGGCAAGGTAGTTCCTGATGATCAATACAAGCTTTACGAGGCGGGTAAATACAACGAAACACCTATACTGGTTGGTTATAATTCAGACGAAGGTTTAAGCTTCTCGCCACCAAAAACTACCGAAGATTACATTACAGGCGTAAAAGGACGGTACGGGAAATTTGCAGATGACCTGATAAAAGCTTACCCGGCCGGCAACGGCAAGGTTGAAAAAACCGCCCGCGACCTTGCCCGCGACGCCGCCTTTGGCTGGCAAACCTGGGCATGGGCCAACCTGGTAGCTAAGCGGGCAAAGTCTAAAGTTTTTTATTACTATTTTGATCAGCATGCTGATTACCCTGCCGGCTCACCAAAAGAAGGTAACGGCTCACCCCACGGACAGGAAGTGGCTTATGTGTTTGGAACATTGAATGCAGCGAGTCCGCAAGCTTTGAAAACCGATGCCGATATTTCTGATGCCATGGGCACTTACTGGACCAACTTTGCCAAATACGGCGACCCTAACAGCCCAGGAGTGCCTAAGTGGCCCGCTTACAATACGGCAGGTGGCAATAATGTTATGTACTTTGCGCAAACACCACATTCCGGCCCGGTACCAAGTGCCGCATCTTTAAATGTATTAGAGGCCTATTTTAAATGGAGACGCTCAGCAGAAGGTGAGGCGTGGGCAAATAGCCAGAAATAGCGCGAGAGTGTTGCAAAGTGTTGCAAGTGTAGATATTTAATATTTTTAAAGCTTAATTATCAATTACTTGCAAAAAACAGTGTTGCAAAGCGTTGCATGTGTTGCATATATTTTTGCAACACATGCAACGTACCAGCAACCAATGCTACTCCTTTAACATCGCATCTATCTTTTTATTCCAGTCGGCCTGTGCCTGCTCGTTAATACCATGTCGTGTTTCTTTATCATAGGCTTTTTGCAGCGCGTTCATATCCCTGTAGGAGTCAAAATATTGCATATTGATAAATGCTTCGTAGGTATCGGGTGTTAAACCTGCAGCCAGTATTTTTTTCTGATATTGTTTGGCTATAATACGGGCAATATCAAAATGCCGCTGCTCATGCTCAAGTGCATAGCCATCGCGCTCGCGGCCTGCCCAGCTTTCGCTTTTAGCAACATATGTCTTCATTTCCATCCCCACATTGATAACTCCATTTTTTACCTCCCTGGTTAAATCATACCCAAAGCTTGGCATTACCATGGCATTAAACGGGTCCGGCGGGCGTATTTTCGATTGAAAATCATTCCATTTAAGCGGCCTCGCAGCCGAGTAATAAATTGTGTCGCCCTCTGTTTTGTCCGAGTAGTCTGTAAATTTAAACGAGACGGCTTTGGCCAGCTTTGGATCACGATCAACGTTAACCTGCATCCAATTGTTAAAGTAAACCAGGCCTGATGTTATTACACTCCGTAAGTGCCCCTCAATAACCTCATTTTTGCCGGGCAGCCGCGTATAATGCAGCCCACCCTTATATTCAAGCAGCTGTTGCACGCCATATTCTTTAGGCAGCCCAAAGCTCAAACTAATTTGAATGCGACCATCCACCCCGCCATTGGGCAGTATGGTTTCGGCTAGTTTAAAATCTTTAATGCTGATATCTACCGCCCGCTCTGAAGTGTCTTTTTTAAGGTTACGGTTTATAAAACGGCTTATAGCGACGGTGGCGCCACCTTGAAGGTCTGCTGCCTGCATTTCGGGTTTACCATTGGTGCCCAATGCCAGCATTGCAATAGCTCCCTTTTCAATGCGGTTATCTGTAACCGAATTAATATAAAAGCCCCGTGGCGTAATTTGCAAAGGATAATCGTTTAAAACGATATCGTTTTTAAGCGTGTAAGCAACAAGCATAATGCATGCTATCGCGGGCACACATAGTAACCAATAAAGTTTTGCTTTCTGCATCGCGTTATTAACGATAGTTTAATAACAAAAGTATGTTAAGTGCGTACAGTATCAAACAGGTTTAACTAGCCAGATTCAGTTGCCAGGAGACGCCGTATCTATCTGCCAGCCAGGCAAACTTTTTACTAAATCCATAATTGTTTAGTGGCATAAATAAGCTACCAGTTTCCGATAATTTCTTAACAAGCATTTCTATTTCTTCATCACTTTCACAATTAACATAAATGGAAATTGAGGGCGTAAAAGAAAAATTGTGTTCCATTATGCTGTCAATAGCCATATATTCCTGCCCCACTAGCGTAAAAATGGCGTGTTTTACAAGACCCTCTCTCCCGCCAGGCTCGCCTGCCTGATAATGCTGAATGCTTTTTATTTCCGAATTTTTAAAAAGCGATATATAAAAATTGATTGCTTCCTCAGCTTTTCCGCATTGGTCGCCGGAAAACATCATAAAGGTTGTTGTTTTTTGCATGATGGCGTTTAGTTATTTTCTGATTATAATGTTTGAGCTATTTGGATCTTGTTGCCGCATGTATCATTAAACACGGCAAGTAAAACCGGTCCCATTTGAGTAGGTGGCATATCAAAGTGTACTCCAAGGGCGGTAAGTCGTTCATATTCGTTGTTTATATCATCAACTGAAAAAACCGTAGCGGGAATTCCTGCATCAAAAAGAGCTTGCTGATAAACTTTGGCAGGTGCAAATTTCATTGGTTCAAGCAATAGTTCAACGCCATCGGGTTGTTCATTTGAAACAACAGTTAGCCACCGGTCATCACCCAAAGGAATGTCCCGTTTCTTTTTAAATCCCAAAATTTCTGTGTAAAATTTAAGTGCGTTTGCCTGGTCAGCAACCAATATGCTTGTTACTGTAATTCTCATATTTCATAATATTGTTGTCAGCAAAATTCCAAAGTTTATTTGACCAACAATTATTCATTCTTGCTTTTTTTAAAGTCGCCCGGCGATAACCCGGTAGATTGCTTAAACATAGCGCTAAATGTACTTAAGCTGTCGTAACCTACACTATAGCAAGTATTTGTAACGCTTGACTGCCCACATAGCAGTTTTTTTGCCCGCTCTATTCTTTTTTCTTTAATGTATTGCAGCGGGGTAACGCCGTAATGTCGCTTAAACTCCCTGTTAAGGTGAAACCCGGAACAATAAACAGCACTCGCTATTTTGCTAAGTGGAATAGGCTTATCAAAGTTTTTATCAATAAATTTTCGCGTCCGGATAACGCGGTCAGTCAGGTCTGAATTTTTATAAAGCCGACCAGATAATTGCCTTATTGTTTCGGTATACATTGTTATTCAGTTTTTATATTCAACTATCGATTAAAGGCCATTTATTTACTTGTCTAAATTTACATCAACAATACAGGTTACTATTTGTTATAACAAACAGACTTCGTGCGGGTCATGTTAAAATAAATGTACCATGAAAAATCCATTCAAGAAAAAAGATAACACCGCCATTATAGCAACAATTGCCGTAGCGAGTATAGCCGCTGGCGCCGTTGCATATTTATTTTTGACAGAAAGCGGCAGCAATGTGCGGTCGGGCTTAAAGAAAAAAATCAAATCAATAGCCAAAGATGCTGCAGTTGATGCAATAAAAAAGCACACCGCAATCCCGAAAAAAGCAGCCAGGGCCGCGGCGGCTCATGTAGCTAATTAATCCATATTAAACTTATGCAAGAACAGTCCTGTATATATGGGACTGTTTTTGTTTTCACGCTTGTATATTCCTTCCAGTTCCTTTAAATATCAATATATTAGGGCTAATGTTATACAAGGAATATTTACCGCACTCCGAATTACAACAATGGGTGGAATGTTACTGGAAATTTGTAGCTCCGCCAAACAATAACATACCGGTAACTCCATTTGAGCATGTTTACCCGCCTGAGGGTGCCTGCTCCCTGCTATTTATTAAAGTTCCGGTTATTCATTATCAGGGAATTTTTTTTGCGGGTCCGTCAACCCAAGTGCATGAGGTAACCGTTTTTCCTGATTCTATCACCTTTGGTATTCGCCTTAAGCCGGGTTATTCCGGGTGCCTAAACAGCATTGATCCGGGTACTATCCTTAATTCAAGCGTTCCCATACCTGAGCCACAGCCGTGGCAAACAGATTTTTTAAATTGCCTGACAGTGGATTTTAACCACCCGCAGATGTTGGATGATTTACTCTTGCAAAACATCTTACCCATTACTGTAAGCCCCGATCAACGCATTATAAAAGCTGTCGACCTGATAATTGAAAGCGCAGGCGATATAACACTTGCAGACCTATGCTACCAATGTTTTTTAGGCGACCGCCAATTGCAACGACTCTTTCTTAAACAAACCGGGATAGGCATTAAACAGTTTTGCCAAATAAGGAGGTTACGCCAGGCAGTGGTAGACCTTTATGTGCAGCGCAGGCCCTGGACACAAATGGTAGTTGAACGGGGTTTTACAGATCAGGC
>CAMLFI010000054.1 GCA_946479225.1 uncultured Mucilaginibacter sp.
TATTCAAGCTATCGAATTAAGCAAAGGCGCTTTACTTCATGTTATTGGCAAAATCCAAACCAAAGTAATTACAGACGGAGACGGGGTTAAACAATACAAAACAGAAATAATGGTTCAGCAGCTTACGCTGTTACACTTGCCCGTTGAGGTAAGTGTTTAAACCGGCCGCTGCTTCATTCCCATTAGTAACACTCGCACTGTTCCGTTTCATGCGTATATGAAACATGTGAAACGAAATGAAACGCTTTTTTTTATAACTATTTGATAGTTAATATCTTAATTTTTTGGGTGAAACAGAATGAAACTACTTATAAGTCAGTAAGGTTAGCTGTGAATTTTGGGTAAATTACTGGTAGTTAGGCGCTTGTGAAAAATGGAATTTTTGTTTCACCGTGAAACGCTTTTTTGGATGGTTTATCGGTTAGATCCGTTGGTCTCCCGGCGCGTCAGAGTCGCTGCTATTGGCTTTTAAAACGTCGCACCATAAGGGCGCTTAGAATAGCTATCCCACATAAAATCAACATTAGATCAAACCCGCTCTTATAGCTTCCGGTCATTTTTCTGAGTGTGCCCAGCACTATCATGCCCGTGGCCCCGGCCAGTTCGTCAATCATTATTACAATCCCTAAAACAGAGCCGTAGCTTTTGCCGCGATAAATACTGGCAACCCATACCTGTATAAGGGTAAATGCCCCGCCAAAACCAAAGCCGGCAATCAGGGCAAAAGTGGTTAGCACTAAAGGGTTGCGGCTTAAAGTCTGCATAATAAAAAAGTCGCCCGCCATAATAGCAATGGCGGCAACTATTGTATACTCTTTAATGATCCTGTCGCTCAGGTGGCCAAAAAATAACTTACCCACTATTGCCATCAACGAAAAATAGCCCAGCATTTTGGCCGAAAAGGCGGGAGTTTGCCCCAGATCTTTTATAACAAACCCGTGATTTTGATGGTAGCCCTTTATACAAAACCACAATATGGCGGTTACTAAAAGCACCATATAAAACTTAGGCGAGCGTAAAGCATCACTAAGGGAACGATCGGTTTCGGCAGGTTTTGCATTCTGCCTTGCCGGAAAATATGCACCATCCGGAACGCTCCCTATTACAGATGGGTCAGACTTGATCATTAATAGCCCAGGTAGTAGTAAAATGGCCGACGCGATGCCCAAATACATACAAGATTGCTGCCAGTCGGCGCCCGCCATTACTGCAACGCGGGGAAAGACAATGCCCCCAATGCTGGAGCCAAGTATCATAATACCGGTTGCCAGTCCCTTGTAGTGGTCGAACCATTTATTGATCAGGTACATAAAAGACATAATGCCCGCCAGCGCCATACAAATTCCGTACAGTACGTAAAACACGCACAAAGCGGTATAACTGGTAACATATGCCAGCGAGAATATCAAACCTATGGCCCCAAAAGCGCCAATGGCAATAAAATTACGTGGGTTATAGCGGTCCAACATGCGGCCAATAAAAGGCGACGCAACGGCAATGGTTACAAACAATAGGGTAGGAAGGAAGGCCGCGCTTTGTGCGTCCAGTCCGAAGGACTTGATCTGCAAGGGGCGCATCACAGTTAATGCATAAGCGCCTACGCCGTTTGTGGTGGCATACATTAGGGTTAAAGCCGCCAGCATAAACCAGCCGTAATAAATATTTTTCATAAAGCCCAGGTAACCCTTTTAATTTGAGCGGAATATACAATAAAGCTGGTAACCATAAGGATATTTCTGTCCACTTAATTCTGTCCACTCAGGGTCTCTCATGGGCAACCTGGGTACAGTGATGCCTATCTTTTATATTTAAGTGGAGGCAAGGAGCTAACCCTGTTCTGACTTTGCGTATTAGTTAAATATTCCTGTCCTTGTTGATGTTTGTATCAAACACGGCAAAACATATTTCTTTGTAACAATAGATAATTCATGTGATCACGCCCCGTGTTAGCGAATAATTGTTGTTTATCCGTTAGTTAAATTCTAACATTTTACCCTTACTATTCAAGATAGTTTGATCAACATTTTTCATTTCGGTACTTTTGTATATAAATGGTTAATAATCAATACATTATGGCACAATACCTGTCCGAGTTATGACTTTATTATTGCATTAATACCGTCTAATTGTAACATTGTTGTGACTAAAAACAGTCAATTCTTGATAAAAAAGGATTGGTTTAGATGCTCATCTTTGCTTAACAGCTCGTTAAACCAGCGGCTCGAATCGATTTAAACCACGTAAAAAAGCGAATATAAAGATTCTGTTTTTTGCATTTTATAATTAAAGACTATTAACAATTAATTAAATGCTTTGGTATTTAACCATCCAAATCATGTTATAAACTACCTATATTATTAATTTTTTTATGAGAAAACTCAGAGTGACGTTCAAGGCTGCTCTGTATGGTATTTATAATCAGAGTAAGCACTTCTTTGGTGCTTTGTCTGGTAGTGTAGAACCGTATACATGCCATAATGTTGCAGAAAGGAGCGTAGCCATGCTGTAGCAAATAAATATGATTCAGATCAGGCACCAAAATCGTTTCTGACCTGTGTGTTCTAAAATTTAAAATATACTACTAACCAATAAGCAATGTATAAACCTTTTACTCAAGAAAAACGGAGGGATCACAATCACCGGCCGTTTCTATTATTGCCTGTTATGAAAAGCATATTACTTTTACTTTTCGGAGTGATTCTTTACCAAAGTACATATGCCACACCAACAATGCTGTCATTAGAAAAGACGGCCCCGGGTATTAACCCGGTAACAGGCGCTCAGCAAATAACAGTTACAGGTAAAGTAACTGATAATACCGGGGGGCCGCTTCCGGGTGTTACCGTTATGCTTAAAGGCACCGCAACCACCGCTGTGTCTACAGATTTAAATGGTGCGTTCTCTATCACAATACCCAATGGTAACCAAACGCTTGTTTTTTCCTTCCTTGGTTTTGCCAGTCAGGAAGTTGCGGTCAATGGCCGTACAGCAATCAACATAACCCTTGTTGAATCAGCCACTAACTTAGAGGATGTTGTTGTAGTGGGGTACAGTACTCAGAAAAGAAAGGACCTTACCACATCAGTAAGTAACATAAGCTCTGAGGACCTGCTGCGCACCTCGTCAACTACAACTGCGGGCGCACTTGCCGGCAAGGTAGCTGGGGTAGCTACCCGGGCTTTTGATTCCAGACCGGGCAGAGGTATTACCGTGGAGATTAGAAATATGGGCAGCCCTTTATATGTAATAGATGGAATCCCCTATGGTGGAAATACCAGCAGAAACTGGCTTGGCACCTCGGGTGTTTCAGGCGAAGATGCATTTAATGCCTTGAATATTGAAGATATTGAAAATATTTCAGTGCTAAAAGATGCGGCCGCCGCAATTTACGGTATACGTGCTTCTAATGGCGTTGTGCTGGTTACCACTAAAAAAGGTGGTAGAAACGGTAACGCAACAGTAAGGGTGAATGGTTATTATGGCCTTCAAAACCTCTCCCGTTTTCCAAAATTGGCAAGTGCAGGTGAGTATGTTAGAGGGCTTGTTGAAGCGGATCAGAATCAGGGAAGAGATCCCAGCACCAGATATCCAAAAGCTGAACTGGCCAAATGGGAAGCCGGTACCGAGCCTGGATATAAGAGCTACGATTATTACGATATAATTATGCGTAAAAATGTTCCTCAATCAAACATTAATGCAAGTGTATCGGGTGGTTCAGATAAATCAACATACTACCTTTCTTTTGGCAATACCAGACAGGAAGCCACTATGAAGGATTTTGACTATACCCGCAACAATTTACAGGTAAATTTAGAAACCAAGGTAACTAAACGGTTTAGCTTAGGAACACAAATAAGCGGAAGGCTTGAGCGCACGCGAGACGTGGGCCTGCCCGGCGGTGATGGTTATTTTTCGTCCATATTATCCGCTTTTAGCAGTATACCTACCTATGGTCCTTACGCGAATGACAATCCTGCATATATGAATTCGATTCCTAACCGGCCAGATCTAAACCCCGCCCTATTTGACAGGGATATAGCCGGTTACAAAGATAACTTTACCAAAAACGTTAACGTTAACTTGTTCGGAGAGTATAAATTTGATTTTGGATTGACTGCCAAGGCTACCTATTCTTATAATTACACACACCTGGATTTTGATGGTTTTCAATACTCGTATGATTTTTATACCTACAACAGAACCAACGACACTTACAATCTTGGGGGCGGGCAAAGTGCAAGATGGCGCTTTGAAAATCAAGCTGACGCAGTGGCTCGTTATGCACAGTTTATGCTGAAGTATGACAAGACTTTTGGAAGCCATAACTTGTCGGCCGTTGTTGCTTATGAAAGAAATGATCAGGAAAACGCTGCCAGAGAATCTAACACAGCGCCAACTAATAATTATATCCCTTTCAAAACTTTGTCTGAATTAACGGCCTACAACGAGTCATGGAGTTACCAGGCAAGGTCTGGCTATATCGGTAGGTTAGATTACAACTTCCGAAATAAATATATGCTTGGGTTATTAGCAAGTTATTCGGCATCGTATTTATATAAAGCAGACAGCAGGTGGGGCTTTTTCCCCGGTGTTTCTGCAGCTTGGCGTATCAGTGATGAGCCGTTTTTCGCAGGACTTAAAAATGTGATCAATGATTTTAAATTGAGAGCATCAGTAGGCCAAACGGGTAGGGAATCAGGAGTTAACATGTTTGATTATTTGCCGGGCTACAATTATCCGTCGGGTATAGCTGTATTAGATGGAAAGAATATAATTGGCGCCAGGCCAAAAGGCTTGCCAATAGACAATTTATCCTGGGAAAGACACACTACCTATAACTTAGCCGTAGATATGAAGTTCCTAGATAATAAACTTTCAGTAACGGCTGAAGCTTTCCGGAAGAGAATTACAGGCGTACCAGCGGCACGGTACGACGTATTGTTGCCAAGTGAAGTAGGTTATGGCTTGCCCAATGAAAATTTAAATGTGAATGAATTCAGAGGTTTCGAGGGTTCAATTGCCTACGCCAACAAAGCTGGCGACCTGGGTTACAATGTGAGTGTAAATGCTACCTACTCCAGACTGCGTAATATTTCTCTCTATAAGCCTCGTTTCGGCAATTCATGGGATCAATATCGTAACTCTAGTGTAGACCGATGGAATGGCGTATACTGGGGATACGAGGCAATAGGACGTTTTGAATCGGAAGATCAGATTAGAAATTACCCGATTGATAATGGTGACGGCCAACAAAACAGGACCCAACTACCTGGCGATATTATTTATAAGGATGTTAATGGCGATGGTGTTATAAACGGCATGGACGAGCGGCCAATTGGTTTTCCTGAAGGGCGGGCACCAATGTTGAGCTATGGAGCCAGCATAGGCTTACAATGGAAAAATATCAACCTTAACATGGATTTTTCAGGAGGGATGATGCAATCCTGGAATCAAAATTTTGAGCTAAGAAACGCGTTCCACGCTGGTGGTAACAGCCCGGCTTATTTATTAACTGACAGGTGGCACCGCGAAGATCCTTATGATCCTACCAGCAAATGGATTCCAGGAAAATACCCGGCAGTAAGATTAGGCACCAGCCAGAATAATGGCAGGAACAGTACTTATTGGCTAAGGAGTGTTCGCTACTTAAGATTAAGAAATGTGGAATTAGGGTATACTTTGCCAAAGCAAATTACCAATAAATTGAACATTAATCGGCTACGCTTTTACGTATCTTCTTCTAACTTATTTAGCTTAGATAATGTAGGTGATGTGCAGATTGATCCTGAAATTAGTGCAGCCGCCGCAGTGGTTTACCCGCAACAAAAAACCGTTTTATTCGGATTTAACTTAACATTTTAACGTAAGGTCATGAAATACAAACATATTTTTTTACTTCTGTTATTTGTCATTGTAAATGTATTCAATGGCTGTAAAGAAGATAATTGGTTGCAAAGACAGCCCAAGAACATACTTACAGATGATCAACTCTGGAAAGACCCGGTTATGGTACAGTCGCTCTTAGCGAATTACTATGACAGACTGCCGGCATTAGCGGGCGTATTTAATTCAACTGCAAGCAGCGAATTTGATGATGCCATGTGGTCTGGTCACCAGGACCAAAACGGAAGAAACGATTTTGCTTTTGGCGATAATTACGGCCGCTACTGGGATTATGGCTTTATAAGGGATATCAATCTTGCTTTGGAAAAGATGGAACAATTTGGCGGAAGTTTAACCGCAGATAAAAAGAAGCAGTTTAATGCAGAGTTAAGGTTTATGCGTGCTTTTGTATATTTTGAGATGGTTAAACGGATGGGTGGTGTGCCGCTTGTTACTAAACAATTGATATATAACTATAGTGGGGACGCATCCCCATTGCAAGTTCCACGCGCCAAGGAATCTGAAGTGTATGATTTTATATTTAATGAAACCGAAGCTATAAAAGAGAACTTTCCTGAGACTGGCACCAGCAGAACCAGAGCGAATAAATTTATAGCGCTCGCCTTGCAAAGCAGAGCGATGCTTTACGCTGCTTCTACTGCCAAGTATAACAGCTTAAGTACTGCTATTAGTACACCTGGTGGCGAGGTGGGTATACCTGTTGAAAAAGCAAATGATTATTATCAAAAATCGCTCGCTGCTTCTCAGGCTATTATCGCTAATCCAAACTATGCGCTCCACAACTTAGGAGGAGCACCCCGAGGTGATAATTTTTACAAGATGTTAATGGACAAAAGTTCAAAAGAGATCATCTTCGCAAAAGATTTTGCTACAGGTAAAGTTCATGGGTTTACCTATGATAATGTTGTAAGAAGTTTTAGGTCGGATATAGAAGGTTCGTCAAATATATCGCCATCTCTGAGCTTAGTTGAAAGCTACGATTACCTGGATGGTACAAAGGGTACAATACGTGATAAAGATCAAAATGGGAATTATATAGTTTATAATTCAATGGCAGATATTTTTGCCAATAAAGATGGCCGGTTATTTGGCACGGTGGTGCTTCCGGGAACCAACTTCCGCGGCGCGCCGGTTGATATACAGGCCGGTGTAGCGCAGTGGGTAAATGGATCATATCAGTTACGCACCGGCACTTTGGGTTCTGTATTTACAGACGGGAAAAAACTAACCGGTTTTGACGGACCACGAGATAATGATCAATATGTAACTAATACCGGTTTTTACCTACGTAAGTATGTAAGTGAAAACGCGCAGGATGGTGTACGCCCAAGCCTTGCCTCAAACTGGTGGTCTTGGTTTCGTTTAGGAGAAATTTACCTGAATGCAGCTGAAGCCGCTCATGAATTGGGTCAGCCCACAGCCAGAGATTATATTAATACCCTGAGAGAGGTGCACGGTGGATTTCCGGCTAACAGCATAAGCACCCTTACAAATGACATTATACGCAATGAGCGCAGGATTGAACTGGCCTTTGAGGATCACCGGTTCTTTGATCTGAAAAGATGGCGGATAGCTCACCTTGTTTGGAACGGATCTGAAACAGACCCTAATGCCGTTGTATGGGGCCTTTTCCCTTACCGTATTGTAAGGCCGGGGCATCCCGATGATGGTAAATTTATATTTCAGAGAACCCGTTCGTTGCGTTTTCGCAGAGCACGTTTCTTTCAATTGTTGAATTACTATTCATCTATTGACCAGACAGTGTTAAATAATAATCCCAAACTTGTCAGAAATCCATTCCATTAATTGTTGAAAAAATGAAAACGAAATATTTCTTAACACTAATTGCGGCTGCAAGTTTATTTTTTACGGCATGTAAAAAGTATGATAATTATGAAGCGCCCAAAGCTACTTTATCCGGCAGGGTTAGTTATAATGGGCAACCGATTCCTGTACGCAATGGCGGTCCACAACTTGAATTGTGGCAGGATGGTTTCGGAGTCCGGTCGCTTATACCTGTTTATGTTGCACATGACGGAACATTTTCTGCCAGCTTGTTCAACGGAACATACAAATTAACACGCAAGGGCAATTCGCCATGGCTGCAACAGAGCACCGATACGGTTGTAGTACAGGTTAATGATCAAACTAAGATAGATTTGCCTGTTACGCCTTACTTTACAATTAAAAATACAACTATTGCTGCTTCAAACAATACAGTTACAGCTAATTTTGTTGTAGATAAAGTTGTTGCAACAGCAAATAATTTACAAAATGTGAAACTGTACCTGGGGCAAGTACTGCTTACTGATGAGGTGCGGAATGAGGCTAAGGTGGATGCCAATATTGCCACTTTTGTGCTGGGTGCAAATTCCACCCTCACCGCCACAGTTCCTACCGCTTTAAAGAACCTGCCTTATATTTTTGCACGCATAGGCGTAAAATCCAGTGCTAGCAGCGAGTATATGTATTCGCAAGTTCAAAAAATAGCATTGAAGTAATATTTAGCCGGCACGTAGGCGTTGTGAATAACACAACATCTTGTGCCGGCTTATATTTGATAGGGGTACACACTTAAATTAAGTCGGGGCCGGAGGGGTTTTTCACTCCCACCATTCAGGCACGAACCCGCTCAATTGAGAAGTTCGAACGCTCTGCCGGATTCTCAGAAACACTAACTCAATTTAACTATAAAAGGCCACCCTTATCAGGGCGGCCTTTTATAGTTAATGTGGAGCCGGAGGGATTTTTCGCTCCCGCCGTCCAGGCACAGCCCGCTCAAGAGAGAAGTTCGACCCTCTACCGGATTCTCAAACCGCAGGGTCAGATAAAAAATAAAAGACCCACCAGCGATTGCTGACAGGTCTCTTAGTTTTTGTGGAGCCGGAGGGATTCGAACCCTCGTCCAAACATGGTATAAGGTAAGCTTTCTACATGCTTAGTTCTGTTAAATTGTAGGGAAGGGGAAGGTCAGTAACTCACCTATACCTTCTTCCTTAGGTACTGTTTCTCGTTTGCCTTCCGTACCACCGGCAAACCAGTTTCATCTTACGATGCCCCTGATGCCGGCCCGATGAAACGGAAAACCGGCGGGACAAAAGCTATGCTAATTCTAAATTAGGCAGCTAAGGCGTA
The DNA here is from genome assembly GCA_946479225.1 of uncultured Mucilaginibacter sp. The sequence goes on from CAMLFI010000054.1 coordinate 9,040, forward strand.
GTTATTTTCGCCATTTGTGTGTTTGAACGTTCAGATTAGAGCGCTAATTCGTACAACGCGCTGCATGCTTACCTACTTATCTCCATCCTGTCAATTCCGGTCGACCCCATTTTTGGAGCTGAAAGCTGAAAGAATAAAGCTAAAAGCGATTACAAATATACGGATTTGAAAGATGTCATGCCGAATTTATTTCGGCATCTCACGGATATTTACACACGGCAAACACCTTGCTACTTACTCCATGGGGTGCCGAAACAAGTTCGGCATGACGGGGGGCGTGTTAGCTTAATTTGCAGCCAACGTCTCGGTAACCTGTCCGCAGGTTGGCATTTGCTTGCCGTAGAAAGGGTTTTTAATAGCCGAAACCTCGCTTAGCCAATTAACCTTTTTCATAGGGCAATATTGCTGATAAACAGGTGCTGTATTCACCTTAAGCGCTTTAGTTACTGCTATCATATTGTCTGAAAGGACGGCAAAGTAATCGCGTTGGGTGTCAATATCCTTAGCCTCGCCAATACGGGTTGTGCTCAGCTGGATTTTTTTCCATGCGGCTAACTGCTCTGCAGGTATTTTATCAGCAGGTACTGCTTTTATAGCCGCGGCTAATTCTATAGCGTGTGTTTTTGCTGTTGCTGAGTTATCAGTAACCAGGTCATTTTTTAAGGTGAAATAGGCAGTCAATACACCATTCACTGATTTGTCCTGCGCTTTAGCTGCCGATAGCGAAACAACCAGCATCGCTATAAAAAAATAAAATTTATGTAGTTTCATTTTAACCTCCTCAATTATAAAACGCTTTCTGCTTTTGCCTTTTCGCTTTCAGCTGTTCTCCCCGGATATATCTTTAACGCTTCGGCAAGGCAGGTCATCGCCTTTTGCAGGTCTGTGTTGTTTAAAACGTATGCTAATCTCACCTCATTTAAACCTAAACCCGGTGTGCTGTAAAAGCCCGTAGCAGGTGCCATCATAACGGTTTGATTCTGGTAAGTAAACTCTTCCAGCATCCACTGGCAAAACTTGTCAGAATTGTCAATAGGCAGCTGTGCCATCACATAAAATGCGCCACCCGGATTAGGGCAGTAAACGCCTTCCATTTTATTTAACGCAGTAACTATGGTGTTGCGGCGACTGTTATATTCAGCCTTTACGTGGGCAAAATACTCATCAGGCGTATCAATAGCAGCTTCGCCGGCTATTTGCTCCACCATACCCGGGCTCAATCGTGCCTGGGCAAATTTTATAGCCGTTTGCCAAAACTTTTTGTTTTTGGTGATGATACAGCCCAAACGAGCACCGCAGGCGCTGTAACGCTTGCTTAC
>CAMLFI010000055.1 GCA_946479225.1 uncultured Mucilaginibacter sp.
TGTCTGCTATGCTGAGGCCTGAGCGGTGTAAAGCTAATGGTAAAGCCTTTGCCGGAGCTGTAGTAAACCATTCCGGTGCTTGTTGTGCATCTGCGTAGGATAAGATGCGGGCGAGTGGTTTTAAGCCCAATTCAGCTGCTTTTTCTTCGCTCATTAATACCAGTGCCGCCGCGCCGTCATTTAAGGTGGATGCATTAGCTGCGGTTATGGTGCCGTCTTTTTTAAAGGTTGGCTTTAATGATGCTATTTTTTCAAACTTTACCTTTTGGGGTTCTTCATCTTCGGATAGGAAGGTGCTGCCGGTTTTATCTTTTATCTCAACAGGCGTTATTTCATTACTGAATTTACCATCAGATTGTGCCCTTAGGGCTCGTTTATATGATTCAACAGCATAAGCGTCCTGCTCTTCGCGACTTATATTACATTCGGTAGCACAAAGTTCGGCGGCTGATGCCATGTGGTAATCGTTGTATACATCCCAGAGGCCGTCTTTAAGCAGGCCATCTGTCAATTGCCCGTTGCCTAAACGGTAGCCTGTGCGGGCCTTGTCAAGGTAATAGGGCACATTGCTCATGCTTTCCATGCCGCCGGCTACTACAATATCATTTTGGCCGAGGGCTATGCTTTGTGCCGCCAGCATCACCGCTTTCATTCCCGATGCGCATACTTTGTTGACAGTTGTAGCAGGGAGATAGGGCAGACCCGCATAAATTGCTGCCTGCGTTGCCGGTGCCTGACCTAAATTAGCCGACAACACGTTCCCCATAAACACTTCCTGCACTTGCGCGGGTGATATGCTTGCTTTTTTAATTGCCGATGCTATGGCCAAACCACCCAATTGCGTCGCGCTGAACGATGCCAGGGCTCCGCCGAAACTTCCTATTGGTGTGCGGGCGGCGGCTACAATAACAACTTGCTTTGTGTTTAACATATGTTATTGTAAAGCTAAAGCAAATATTTGAAAAACAGCTGCGCTATTAAGGTAGCGCGTTTCACAAAAATATATGATACAGATGAAACGTGTGAAACGGATTTTCTGACAAGTATTTGATTATTAATGTATTGTAATTTTGTGTGAAACAGAATGAAACTACTTATTCGTCAGGAAAATTAGCTGTAAAACCAATGTAACTGATTGAATATCAATTTAATGAAAAAACAGGGAATTTTCACTTTTTGTGAAACGCTTTTGAAACGGCTTTTTGGCGAACTTAATCTCTTTGGTAAGATCAATCGGTTAAATAGTTCTTAAGGAAAAGTGTTCTTACCTCGCCTTGCAAACCAATATTTTTTACCTGTTTTTTTATTTGCTGAGGATGTTGTTTATCAAAGCTTAGAGTACTTATCTTACTCAAACAGAAAAAGTTATTTTTATAAGTAAAGTGAAATACTTTGGTGTAATAGATGCTCGATCCATATTCAACAGAAAGGGCAAAACCCTTGCTCCCGGCTTTTAATGAATTGACGGCAAATCCATTATAGTCGTCCTGGTTAGGCAACTCTATGGCTTGTTTCACTTTACCCTTAACTGTTATCTCTACTTTCCGGGTGCCGTTTTCGAAATTCCTGATGTCGTAAAGCAAGTAGGTGGTTCCCTTGTATAGGGCACCTGTCAACTTCAAGTTATGAACTGTGTCCTGATTTGGGTTGGCGTTTACTTTCGTTTCCAAAAAATCACGTTGATGTAAGCCGCTACTTATTATTTTAGCGGCAAGCAGGGTACAAATGATCAACCTCGTCATATATATTTATCGGGTAAAAAATTTATTTGTAGCTTTTAAGCAGACGGCGGCTTCTTACTCTTCGCCGTTTTTTTGCGCGCAAGCAAAGCCTGCTGCAGCAGGTATTCTATCTGCCCGTTGGTGCTTCTAAACTCGCACTCGGCCCATGCTTCAATCTCTTTCAGCATCTCGGGGTTTACACGTAATATAAATGCCTTTTTTTCAGCCACCTTCAGCGTTATCTAAATTCAATTTAAATGCTATAAATATAAGGGCAGAAAAATAGGGGATATCTGCCGCTCTTTTACTAAAAGTTACAGGGATCTTGCCCGATAAAGCTCCGAACGTAAGCCGCATCAATTCGTTTTGATATTCGTCTGCCCAAACGTATTCTGCCTTCCAAACAGACGGGGCCTGATAGGTAAAAAAGCGCCCATCGCGCAAAATTAATTTGGTAAGCCCGCTAAGCAGTTTTTTCTCAATCGTTCCTAAAATACTTCCGTCGGCTGTTTTAATTTCAATGCCGCCGTTCCATAAATAGGTAATGCTTAGCACATCGTCAGTTGTTTCAAACAAGATCGTTTGCTCCCAAAAGCCTTTGGTATAAATTTTTGCGTATACAAAGGCGTTATCGGTAAGTTCATATTTTGATCTGTACCACTTGGGTTGTACTATCCAACGTTCATTGGTTTTTAGCTTATCTATAGGGGTTAAAGTTATATATTCCATAGCTTACAATTACTGAGCAGCCGCCTGCGCCTGCCTCACCAATCTTATATGTATTCCAATAAAAGCCAATAACAGTAAGTGATCTCCTTGCTTGGCCATATTCTGATCAATTATAGTTACGGTCATCGGTTGTGAGTACCTGGATCTGCAGGCAATCATCATCAGTTCACTATCGTTTGCCATCCAGCTCATTTTTGTTGAGAAGATCCCTCGGCCGGGCGTTTTTACAAACGACGCGGTAAAACCATCATTCAATTCAATAGTAGTAATGCACTTCCATGTATTACGTGTGGTTTTACCAATTACCTCGCCGTTGCGCAAAATCAACATTTCTTTGCTAAACACACCCGGCTTACGCATGGTGTATGTGTTATTCGCTATTTCAATAACCTTTTCGCTTGCCGAAAATGAAACCTTGCTCAGTCTGCCATAATCAAATTGCCCGTCGCTCAGCAAATACTCAGGGTTCCAAAAACCGGTCCGTACTACGGTAAGCTCGGTTGATCGCAGTTGATCTATCGGTCTGTAAAAGTCCATATTAATGATATAAAGTACCCGTGTTAATAATAGGATTCACCGCCCTATCACCGCAAAGCACTACCAGCAGGTTGCTTACCATAGCGGCTTTGCGTTCCTCATCTAACTCTACAATGCCTTTTTCTGATAACTTTTGCAGTGCCATCTCAACCATACCTACTGCACCTTCTACTATAAGCCTCCGTGCCGAAATAATGGCCGATGCCTGTTGCCTTTGCAGCATGGTATGCGCAATTTCGGGTGCATACGCCAGGTGAGATATACGCGCCTCCAGTACTTCAATGCCGGCACGGTCAAGTCGTTCGTTTAATTCTTTCTCTAACAATATGCTTACCTGCTCCGCGCCACCTCTTAAGGTAATGTTGGCGTTTTCATCCTCAATATTATCATACGGGAACGAGTTAGCCAGGTGCCTTACGGCAGCTTCGCTTTGTATATTTACGTATTGCAGGTAGTTTTCAACAGCAAAAACAGCGTTAGCGGTATCTTTTATCTGCCATACAATTACAGCGGCTATCTCAATAGGGTTACCAACACTGTCATTCACCTTAAGCTGCTGGCCGTTAAGGTTAAATGCCTTTAACGATACTTTCTTTTTCTGCGTAAACGGGTTCACCCAAAAAAAGCCGTCTTCTTTTACAGTGCCTATATATTTACCAAACAGTGTTAAAACCTTTGATTCGTTGGGGTTTACTATAACAAATCCGGGCAAAATACACAGCATGCAAAATATTGTAATGACGCCAAAGCCACTGCCGAATGAAAATGCGGCAATTGATATGATAAACAGAAACAGTAATAAAAGTGCCGCGCCAAGGCCGGAAGGAGGGTTAAGGATTTTTTCAGTATTCATGATTTTTATGATTTTAAAATGATATCATAAAGATATCAAAATTGAAATGATAAAAACAAGAAAAACTTACATGTAGCTAAAAATTAGTTATTTTTGAATGCTCAAAACATTAAATGGCTAAATTTTCTACTTCGCGCCAAAAAGCCGCTTTGCGTAAATACGCCCGAAACATTAAGTATTTAATGGTTGTGGTAAGTACGGTAGTTATAGTATTTACCTTGCCCAAGCAGGTTAAGTTTAGCTACGAAATTGAGAAGGGACGCATCTGGAACCAGAAAGACCTGGTATCGCCCTATAACTTCGCCATACTTAAAACCCAACAAGAACTTGAGAATGATAAAACGGTTGCATTAGCTAATGTTAAGCCCGTTTATCAATTTAACTCGAACACAGCACAGCAACAAATAGCCGGTTTTAAGGCTGATCTGGATATTAAGTGGCATGGTGCGAACCTTAATGCCAATCAAAAAACTAAGTACGTTACAACCGGGGTTGATCTTCTAAATACCGTTTATAACAAGGGCGTTTTAAATTTAAACGCCAAGTATATGCAGAACGGGCAAGGATATACAATTTTGGTGCTGGATAAAAACATAGGCACAGAAAGGAACACCGCCGAGCTGTTTACCCGGGAGAGCGCTTTACAATTTTGTGATGCCACGTTGAGTCAGCGGACCGATCTGGATAAGGCGTTTTTGTTAGATGTGTTGCAAACGCGCATACAGAATAACATTGTTTATGATAACAGGCTTACTTTAAAAATTGAAAACGACGCCCTGGCAGACCTGTCGCTGAGCAATGGCATGGTGCAAAAAGGGGAACTGATTGTTACTAAAGGATCTGTTGTTAATGATGATATTTATCAGAAGCTGCAATCGTACAAAAAAGCATTTGAGGATAACGCCCGTATAAAAGGAAGTCCTAAACTTGTACTGGCGGGCCAGTTTGTGCTGGTATCAATAGCCATAGTATTGCTAATGGTGTTCCTCTATTTATTCAGGAGGGATATTTATGATGATAACCGGCTGGTTGGCCTGATACTGTTAGTTATAACAGCCATGCTCTTCACGCTGTCAATGGCTATTAAGTTTGAGCTGCCTAATATGTATTATATACCTTATTGTATAGTACCTATTATTATCCGCATTTTATTTGATACCCGCCTTGCGCTTAATATCCACATGCTGGTGGTATTGATGGCGGGCTTTTTTGTACCGAATAGCTTTGAGTTTGCCTATTTTGAAATAACGGCAGGTATGGTATCCATCTATAGTATAAAATACCTGGCCCGTCGCGAGCAGTTCCTTATCTCGGCGGTGATCATTATGATCACTTATTTTATGGCCTTTTTAGGTATTTCGCTTATAAAGGAAGGTACTATAGTTGAGTTAGACTGGGTGGGTTTTGTACCATTTATAGTAAGTGTGCTTTTAACTTTATTAGCTTATCCGCTTATTTATTTGTTTGAGCGGATGTTTTCCATCACTTCTGATATTACCCTTATTGAGCTTACCAATACCAACGCGCCGTTGCTGCGCGAGATGGCCTTTACCGCTCCGGGTACTTTTCAGCACTCGTTACAGGTGGCTAATCTGGCCGAGAATGCTATTTACGCTATTGGCGGCAACGCGCTACTGGTTAGGGCAGGAGCGCTTTATCATGATATAGGTAAAATGGATAACCCACTGTTCTTTATAGAAAACCAGAACTCGGTGTTTAATCCGCATGATAAGTTGCCTTACGAGGAGAGCGCACAGGTTATAATAAGGCACGTTAGCCGCGGTATTGAAATGGCCCAAAAGGCTAACATTCCGGACATTGTTATTGATTTTATACGCACGCATCACGGTAATACCCGGGTTGATTATTTTTATCAGTCGTTCCTGAAAAACTTTCCTGAGAAGATAGTTGACGAAAACACCTTCAGATATCCCGGACCTATACCTTTCTCCAAAGAAACCGGTGTGTTGATGTTAGCCGATTCGATAGAAGCTGCTTCGCGGTCGTTAAAACAACCGGATGAGGCCTCTATCAACAACCTGGTTGACAGGATTGTTAAGTACAAGCTGGATCAGGATCAGCTTAACGACAGCGACATCACGTTAAAGGACCTGGAGACCATCAAAACCATTTTTAAGCGAATGCTGATGAGCATTTACCATGTGCGTATTAACTATTAAAAAACCTCTTTTACAGCCTGTAATTATTTTTATTGCCTTATAAACAGCGCTATAAATTAATACCTGAAATTTTTTTTTGCCGACTTACGCTAATTGCTATATTTGCAGTCCCTGAAAAAAGGGTATTATTTAACAACGGTGAGGTGCCTGAGAGGCCGAAAGGATCAGTTTGCTAAACTGACGTACGGGAAACTGTACCGAGGGTTCGAATCCCTCCCTCACCGCGAAATAGCCAAAAGCCTGTAAATTTTTGATTTACAGGCTTTTTTGTTAAATATAAAAAAAATTAAAAGTTTGTAAAAGGCTTTATTGAGTGCCTACCGGCCGAAGGTAATTTTATAACCCTTCTTTGTCATGACGGAGGAAAAAATGCTGTAGCAGAAGCATGGTTTTAGCGTCATTGATAGCGCCGGCCATGGCTTTTTCTTTGGCCTCGTCAAATGTTATGTGAATAATTTCAATATCCTCGCCTTCGCCTTTTTTACCACCGCCCGCGCTGTGTTGTTTATCTTTATCATACGTTGCCATAAATAGGTGAACATATTCAGTAAGGCCGCCCGCCGAAGTGTAAACAGCACCTATTTTTTGCAGGTTGCCGGCGGCATAACCCGTCTCTTCTTCAACCTCCCTAAGTGCTGCCTGTTCCGGCGTTTCGCCATCATCAATCAGACCGGCACAAGTTTCAACCAGGTAACCGGTTTCCCTTCCATTAAGAAAGGTAGGCAGGCGAAACTGGCGGGTGAGCAGGAAGGTCTTGGCTTTTGTATCGGCCAGCAGTACGGCAACCGCATCAGGCCGGAAATACACTTCATTTGTTTGGTCGTGCATTTCACCTTCCAGGTCGGGTTTTTGAAATTTGATTTGTTCTAACGGATACCGGGTATCCGGCACTGTTTTGCGTTCGAGGATATTGATCGTTGCCATAAGCATTAAACAAACTCGTTTTAAATTGGTTGCTGCAAATTGCATTACCTCGTTTAGAGTAACACCAAGATCGCAGAGAAAGTCTGGCCGGTAGTCGGGCCCTTTAGCGACTAATTTAAAGCGTATTGCCTTACTTTACTGGTGAAATCTGTCAGCTCAAAAGGTTTTGCAATATGATCGTCGGCACCGCAGGCTATTTTTATCTTTTCCAGATCGAGATTGGCAGAAACCAGGATGACCGGTATGTGTTTTAGGTCGGCTTGTCCTTTGATGTATTCACATATAGTTCGCCCGCTTTCGCCCTTCAGATTGAGATCAAGCAGCACTAATCCGATCTCATTACTATGCAGTTTTTGCCTTGCCGTCCCCATATCAGCCAGGCTAACCACGTTTAACCCTTCCATTTCCAGTATAATGCATATCATTTCGGCAATAACGGGTTCATCCTCAATTACAAGTACTTTTCTCTTCATACCTCCATTAAGCAAAACGAGGGCCATTAATGCCTTAAGTGCCCCATAATTAAATTTAATTGAAATAAAATTTGCGCAACTCAAAAGTTGCATATATATTTGCAACCTGCGGGTTGCGCAATTGATGTTTAAAAAATGAAACAAGACATATTCCAGGCCATAGCTGACCCGACGCGGAGGGCCATTTTAACTTTATTGACTATACAGGCATTAACGCCAAATGTAATGGCCGAAAAGTTTGATATGAGCCGGCAGGCCGTATCAAAACATATTAAGGTATTGCAGGAATGCGAATTAATTAAGCCGGAGCAAAGGGGCAGGGAGATCTATTATCACTTTAGCGTGCAAAAAATGCAGGAATTTGACCACTGGTTAGCGCAATTGAGGCAAAACTGGGAAACTCAGTTTAATCAATTGGACAAAGTATTATCAACTCTTAAACAACAAGAAAAATGAACAACGATTTACTATTTGATTTTAACGTTGACAAGGCAGCGAAAATGGTTTATATAACCAGGGAATTTAATGCCGGACAGTCTTTGGTATGGGATGCCTTTACTAAGGCCGAACTGCTCGACCAATGGGGTGCACCGGCACCTATGCGCGCCAAAACCAAGTATATGAATTTTGAAGTGGGCGGGCGAAGATTTTACGCCATGATAAGTCCCGACGGGCAGGAGCGTTGGGCTGTGCAGGAATTTACTTCCATTACCCCGAAAACCAACTTTAAAATGTACAACGCGTTTTCTGATAAAGACGAAAACCGTGAACTGCCGGGTTCTGAATGGGATTACAATTTCAGCGAGCAAAATGGCATAACCAAGGTGAACATTACCATTTTTAATGAATCGTTTGAGCGTTTGGATAAATTATTAGAAGGCTTCAAAATAGGCTTCGCCATGACCTTGAAAAATTTGGAAGAACTATTGACCAGTTTAACACAGAAATAATATTCATTTTAACAAAATAACTATGAGAGCAATTAACCCCTGGATCAACTTTAATGGCAATGCTGAGGAAGCATTCACGTTTTACAAATCAGTTTTTGGCGGCGAGTTCGCAAAGGTCGTTCGTTTCAAAGACCTGGCAAGCGAAGAATTTACGGTTGCGGAAAGCGAAGCCAACAAAATAATGACCATTGTTTTGCCTATTGGTAAAAATAACGTCTTAATAGCTAATGATGTTCCCGAATTTATGGGACCGGTGAGCGAAAACGAGAACAGGTCTAAAATAGTAATAGCAGCCGAAAGCCGTGAAGAAGCGGACAAAATATTTAACGGACTATCAGCGGGTGGAGATGTAGAAGGCCCCATTGGCGACAGCCCCTGGGGTACCTATGCCGGCATGTTCAGAGATAAATACGGTATTGAAAGGATTGTGGAATTTGATCCAAATTATGCTTAAATAGCAGGAAGACAGTCTCTCCCTCACCGCAAAGCAAAAAGCCTTCAATAACATCGGAGGCTTTTTGTTTTAATAGTTCGTAGTACCTAATCGCGTTAAAATTATAGCAGATTTACTCCCTTTTAAGTAAAGACTTATACAACTTCTTTATTTTTTTAGCATCCTTCTCCAGTTTTTCGATCAGATCATGTACATCGTTGGTTTTGATGCTTTTCAATTTATGAACGATTGAATCCTTAGTCTGGTAAAGCGGGCGCAGCTGCTTATTGCTGTCGTAGAATTCAACATCGGCAAAAAACTTAGCCAGGTGCTCCCTGTTTTTATTCCGAAGCCTGGTCTGTTCTTCAGCAACACTTGCATTAGTGATCAATCGGTCGTAGTAGTCAAAATGGGCGATGAGATCAGATATCTCCAGTGCCACCACATTAAAATCCATAGCATTTGTATTAATTTAAGACAAGATAAGCACCAGATCAATAACGTATGCGGTGCTAACAAAAACTTAATATTGTGTTAAACTGATTTGCTACCCGGCGTAACCTTACCTATCCGCTTATCCTTGCGTGATACAAGGTCACAAAGTTGTATGGCAGCGGTCTCAAAATCTTCATGATCGTCGCTAAGGAGTAGCCACGTTGTATCAAAACCTTCGTCAAGTTCGAAGTTAGTTATCGCCGGAATTTCCGCTTTCAAACTCTCATGTTCTTCCCGCCGTGTAGAAATCCAAATACCGTTATGTTGCGGATTTTTACCGGTTTTGCGGAAGATGAGCACTATCTTTTGATCAAAATAGATATAGAACATTCCTATAGCCGGTTTAACGGCTATACCGGCAGGTAAATAATCCAGCAGGAAATCAAAAGGCGTGGACTTTTTCACATTTTAAAATTAACAATTGATATGGTTAATTAAATAAAGATCCGGATGTATACAGGCGAACAATAATTTTTGATAACACGTGTAATATTGCGTCAAGTTGTGCCACTAATAAAATAATATTTAAAATGAGTAACAAAGTACTATGTTATGCATCCTATTATCAAATTAGCTGATCGCACGAATACTAAACAATTAGTTGTATTTTTACCACTTGTAAACCCTTACACAATTTGAAATGAAAATTACTTTTCTGGCTTTGATAGCCATTTTTCTCTTAGCACATACATCTTACGGGCAAAATTCGCTCACTGTAAAGGGGGTAACAGTTGATTCTGTTTCCCAAGCTAAATTAAGCGGCAGCGTTAGTGTTCTTAATGCTAAGGACTCGATTTTACGCAAGTTTACCTATGCTGATCCTAACGGCGCATTTACCATTAGCGGCTTACCGGCAGGCAAATACCTTTTATTCATTACCTATCCCGGCTACGACAATAAAATGAGACCCTTCACTTTGGGCGCGCCGGTTACCGACCTTGGGAATGTTGGGATGAGCGCTGTTGTTAAAACATTAAATGAAGTAACCATAAAAAGCACGCCGCAGGAAATTAAAATAAAAGGGGATACCCT
>CAMLFI010000056.1 GCA_946479225.1 uncultured Mucilaginibacter sp.
AGGATCCATAAGTGCGGAGTGGGCAGCTAAGCTGGGCCTTCCTACTGATGTTAAAATTGGCGTTGGTGCCTTTGACGCGCACATGGGTGCCGTTGGTGGCCAAATTGAACCTTACTTTTTAAGCAAAGTTATGGGCACATCAACTTGTGATATACTGGTTGCACCTAATGCCGAGATGAAGGATAAATTGGTTGCAGGTATATGTGGTCAGGTTGATGGCTCGGTTATACCGGGTATGGCGGGTTTAGAAGCAGGCCAATCGGCTTTTGGCGATACATATGCTTGGTTTAAAAACATTGTGTCATGGCCGTTAAATAATCTGTTAAGCAGTTCAAAGGTTATTGACGAGGAGACAGCGGAAGCCTTGAAAAACGAAATTTTTGAAGAGATAATTCCTGAGTTAAGCCGCCAGGCTGCAATGTTACCTATTGAGGAAACTAATGAACTGGCTATTGATTGGTTTAACGGCAGGCGTACCCCTGATGCTGACCAGTCGCTTAAAGGTGCTGTTATAGGTTTAAATCTGGGTACGGATGCGCCGCGGTTTTTCCGTGCCATCGCCGAGGCTACCTGTTTTGGTGCCAAGAGCATTGTTGAGCGTATGATAGATGAGGGCGTTCCGGTTAAGGGTCTGATAGGCATTGGCGGTGTAGCGAAAAAATCGGCAATTATTATGCAAATGATGGCAGATATAATAGGCATGCCTATTAAGATCCATCAGCATACACATACTTGCGCGCTTGGTGCTGCCATGTTTGCAGCTGTAGTTGCAGAACTGCACGATAATGTACAAGATGCTATGAACGCTATGGGTGGCGGATTTGATGTGGTTTACGAGCCAAACGCCGAACTTAGTGCGGTATATGCCAAACGTTATAAACAATATAAAGGCCTGGGCGATTTTATAACTTTCCAAACCCGCCAAATAGAACAATCCATTTCAGCATGAGTACCTATCAGCATATAAAAGAGGAAGCTTATGCGGCTAACATGCAGCTTCCTAAATTGGGTTTGGTTTTGTTCACCTTTGGTAATGTTAGTGCTGTTGACAGAAGCGCCGGAGTCTTTGCTATTAAGCCAAGCGGTGTGCCTTACGAGGATCTTACGCCGGATAGCATGGTGATAGTTGATTTTGATGGCAATACCGTTGAAGGAAAGCTAAGGCCATCATCAGATACTAAAACGCATGGTGTGCTTTACAAGCATTGGGACACCATTGGCGGCATTGTGCACACACATTCAACTTATGGCACTGCATGGGCACAGGCACAAAGGGACATACCAATTTTTGGCACCACGCATGCTGACCATTTAACAACTGATATACCTTGCGCGCCGCCAATGAGCGACGAAATGATAAAAGGTAATTACGAGTATGAGACCGGCTTCCAGATCATGAATCATTTTAAAAAATTCAACCTGGATTACAAAGAGGTAGAAATGATATTGGTTGGAAACCATGCGCCATTTACCTGGGGTAAAACAGCAAATAAAGCAGTTTATAACAGCGCCGTTTTAGAAACTGTTGCGCAAATGGCTTACTTAACCGAGATGATAAATCCGCAGGCACCAAAATTGAAAGATACTTTAATCAATAAACACTTCCAGCGTAAGCACGGGCCCGACTCTTATTACGGCCAAAGCTAATAGATGCTGAACCTATCCGTCCGATAAAAAATACTATATAAAAATGATCGACCTTAAAAAATTAGAAGTCTGGTTTATAACCGGAAGCCAGGACCTGTACGGCGAAGAAACCCTTAAACAGGTAGCATTGCACTCACAAGAAATTGCTGCAGGTTTAAACGTTGCCGGCCAAATACCGGTAACAGTGGTATACAAGCCTGTTGTTAAAAGCACAGACGAGATATATAACACTATTGCCGATGCCAATAACGCGACAAATTGCATTGGTATCATTACCTGGATGCACACTTTCTCGCCGGCTAAAATGTGGATCCGTGGTTTAGGTATCCTTAAAAAACCTATGCTGCATTTGCATACCCAGTTTAACCGCGATATCCCTTGGAACTCTATCAATATGGATTTCATGAACCTTAACCAAAGCGCCCACGGCGACCGCGAGTTTGGATTCATGGTATCGCGTATGCGCATGGAGCGTAAGGTGGTTGTTGGCCACTGGCAGGAAACCGAAGTTGCTGAGCAAATTGGCAGCTGGTCGAGAGCGGCTGCGGCATGGCATGATTGGCAGGGCGCTAAGTTTGTTCGCTTTGGCGATAACATGCGCTATGTTGCCGTTACCGATGGCGATAAGGTAGAAGCTGAACTGCAGTTTGGTTTTTCTGTAAACACCCACGGCGTTGGCGACCTGGTTAAAGTAATTGACGGGGTTAGCGATGCAGCAGTTAACGAGCTGATAGCAGAATACGAGGCAACTTATGATATGGATGCTTCCTTACGCAAAGGCGGAGCTAACCACCAGTCGGTATTTGATGCTGCTAAGATTGAATTAGGCCTGCGCTTTTTCTTAGAAGAAGGCAACTTTAAAGGCTTTAGCGATACGTTTGAAGACTTGCACGGTATGATCCAATTGCCGGGGATTGCTGCACAGCGTTTAATGGAAAGCGGCTACGGTTTTGCCGGTGAAGGCGACTGGAAAACAGCCGCTTTGGTACGCGCTTGCAAAGTAATGGGTAGCGGCTTAGCAGGTGGTAACGCCTTTATGGAAGATTATACTTATCATTTTGACCCGAATAATTCATTGGTGTTAGGTTCGCACATGTTAGAGGTAGATTCATCTCTGGCCAGCGGCAAAGCAACTTTAGAGGTGCATCCTTTAGGTATTGGCGGCAAAGCCGATCCGGCGCGTTTGGTATTTAATGTTGCCGGCGGACCTGCTCTGAATGCATCTTTAATTGATATGGGTAACCGTTTCCGTTTGTTGATAAACGAAGTTGAAGCTGTTGAACCAACTAACGAATTACCTAACTTACCTGTAGCGCGTGTGCTTTGGAAACCATTGCCTGATATGAAAACTGCCTGCGCTGCATGGATCTATGCCGGTGGCGCGCACCATACAGCTTACAGCCAGAATTTAACTGCTGAGCATTTGTATGATTTTGCATCAATTGCGGGTGTTGAGTTTATTTGTATTGGTAAAGACACTCAGATTAACCAGTTGCGTAACGAACTGAAATGGAACGATAGGTTTTATAAATAAACCTTATAAATAGCAATAAAAAAGCCGTCCCTCTTTGCGAAGGACGGCTTTTTTATTTAGTTGGTTTTTATTTACCCCGCTTATCATTCAAATACTCAGAAGGCAATACCCCGAATTTGCCTTTAAACATGCGCGAGAAGTAACTTGGCGTTCCAAAACCGGTCATGTAGGCTATTTGTGCTACATTGTAATCGCTTGTTTGTAGCAGGGCCGCTGCCTTTTCTAATTTAACAGATCGCATGTATTCAATAGGAGTGAGGCCGGTTAATTCTATCAGTTTATAATATAGAGATCCACGGCTCATGCCCGCATACTTGCTTAACTCCTCAACAGAAAGCTCCGGGTCGCTAAGCCGCGACTCCATAAACGCCATAAGCGAATTAAGCAGTTTTACATCTGATGATTCCGTTTCCATGGGCTGCTCTGCAACCATATGGATATGTTTTGAGTAAGTGTCTTTTAAGCTCTTGTTCAACTCAAGCAGGTTGCTTATACGCGCGTGCAGTATCTGGAAATTGAAAGGTTTGGTCAGATAATCATTTGCCCCGGCGTTAAGGCCTCTAAGCTGTTCGTCCTCGCCATTTGCGGCGGTAAGTAGGATGATCGGGATATGCCGTGTGCGTTTATCGTTCTTTAATTTTTTACTTAATTCAACACCGCTCATCTCGGGCATGCTCACGTCGCTTACCACCAATTGCGGGTGTGCAGAAAGCGCCTTTTGCCAACCTTCTTTTCCGTTACTTGCTTCAATTATTTGATAATGCTTTTGTAAGTGCTCCGCAAGATACCCCCGAAACTCGTCATTATCTTCCACCAGCAGGATGCGAATGATGTCGTTTACAGGCGTTGCATGCCCATTGAGACCTTTATCAGCTAACGCGGTCGGCACTTGCGGTTCTTCCTTCGGGATGACGGTTGGTTCAACTTTCGCCGCATCAGGCTTTAACGGCAATTCAACTACAAAGCGCATACCTCGTTCCGGTAAAAGTGTGGCTACTATATTGCCTTCATGAAGTTCAACAAACTCCTTTATAATTGATAAGCCGATGCCCGTGCCCTGGTTAAGAATATACGACGGCTGTTGCGATTGATAAAATCTGTCAAAAATAATGTTCAGATCTTTTTCAGGAACGCCAACACCTGTGTCTGATACGGTGATCTTAATGTAGGGGATCACCGCGTTTTCGTTAACTTCCGTTTCAAGCGTTATCAACCCTCCGGCCGGCGTAAATTTAAACGCGTTAGATAGCAGGTTAAATATTATCCGCTCCAGCTTATCCTGATCAAACCAGGCCAGCCAATGCGGTCGCGAATTTTTTATTTCAAGCGATATCTGCTTTTTTGTTGCTATGTCTTTAAAGGACTCTGCCGTTTCGTTGATGAAAGTAATAACATCAGCGCTGGCAAGATTGAGTTTTAACTGATGCTCCTCCATTTTACGGAAATCCAACAATTGATTTACCAGGTTAAGCAAGCGCCTTATGTTTCTGTTTATTACACCCAACTCATCGTTAACGTCATTGCCTAATTTTTTGCCAATCAATTTTTCAACAGGGGCAGCTATGAGCGAAATAGGCGTTCTAAATTCATGACTAAGGTTGGTAAGGAACTGAATTTTCTCCTTATCGAGTTCACGTAATTGCGCCGCTTCCCTTCGTTCCGTTTCAATTAATTGTTCAACCCGCAGCTCTTCCTGTTCGCGGGCAAATTGCAGCTTCAAATTGTTAATGCCCCGTTGTCTTATCCAAAATATCAGCAAACAAAATAATGCTGCATACAGAAAATAGGCAAAATTGGTTCGCCAAAAAGGCGGTGAAACAACAACTTTGACGGAGGTTAATACGTTGTTGGAAAACTTGTCGTTGTTATCAGCTTTAACTTTAAAAACATATTCTCCGGGGTCTATATTGGTATAATTGGCTACCCTTGTTTTGCGTACATAGTTCCAATCGTCATCAAAACCCTCCAGTTTATAGGCGTAGTGGTTTTGCATTGGCGAAGTATAGTCTAATGCTACATAGCCTATCGAGAAATTCTGACCATACTTTAACTGTATCTCCTTGCTAATGCCAATCTGCTGTTGTATCGCAGCATCTTCGCCCGGCACAACTGTTATGTTATTTATTTTCAGATCGGTTAATAACACCCGGGATGGTGCAGATGCATCTGGCAGCGAGGCAGGATTGAAGAAGTTAAAACCTTCTTCACCGCCGAAATAGATGTCGCCCCCTGACGTTTTTAAGCCCGCCCCACTTAAGAAAGAACCTTGTTGAACACCATTTTCATTAGTGAAATTTCGAAAGACTTTCTGTCGCCTGTCAAACAAACTAATGCCGAGGTCGGTACTTAGCCAAAGTGTACCACGCTCATCTTCTATTATTGTTTTTATACTTGCGTTAGCAAGCCCATTTTTTTCGGTGTAGGTTATAAACTTTTTTGTATTTGCATTAAAGTAACTCAATCCCTGATTTGTACCAACCCACACAGTATGGTCTTTTGCCACAAAAACGCTCTGCACTATATCGTCAGACAGATTGTTCGTGACCTTGTTATATCGTGATACAGTGCCATTACTTGAATGGTAAACAGCTATACCTGTACCGTTTGAAGCTATCCAGATATCGCCGCCTGGCCCGCGCCTTATTGCGTTGATAAAATCGTTAAGAGGTAACTTAGGCGCAAAAGTTGAAGCAGCTTTTTTATTAAACTGCTCAAATTTGCTACTTGCCGGGTCAAACACACTAACCCCGCCACCTATAGTACCGATCCATATTTTACCATTACCATCTTCCATAAGCGCAGAAACGTCGTTGCTGGCTATTGAATTTGGCGTCCCATCAGCAGTAAATTGCCTGTAGTTTCCTGTTGACGGATCAATACAAAAAACTCCGTTATTATATGTGCCTGCCCATAGCTTACCTAAATGGTCCATAAGTAAGCTTAAAATAACACCTACAGTTTTGCCGGCTTTACCCCGCAGCGGATATGGTTTAAACAAGCGGGTATTTTTGTCAAACAGGGATAAACCACCACCATCAGTGCCAACAAAAACCTTTCCGCCTTTGTATTCTGCAAAACAATTAACCAATGGAGCGCTAAGTCCTTGCGAATCAAAATGATTACTTAGCTTTAAATCAAAAAGAGGTAAAATTTTATCGTACTTAGCTACACCCCCTCTAAAGGTACCTACCCAATATATGCCAACCGGATCTATATATATGCTTCTTATAGAATTATTCCGTATGCTGAATATATCGCGTGGATCATTAACGTTATGCTGAAACGAATCGGTATCCGGATCATATATGTCGAGCCCATTCTCTGTGCCAACCCAAAGCTTGCCATACGAGTCGGAATAAAGGGCAAATATCACATTGTTTATAATACTATGCTTGTTGTCGGTTTCGGTCCGGTAAATTTTAAAATGACCATCCGACAACCATTTATTTAGTCCGTTTTGCGTGCCGAACCAGATATTGCCGTTGGTGTCTTCGGTTATTGTTTTTATAGCATCATGGCTAATGCTGTTGGGGTCGGTATTACTGTGCGTAAATCCTTTAAAACTGTCTGTTTTTCGGTTATATAAAAATAGTCCTTTGTTGCTACCCAACCAAACGCGATGCCTGCTGTCCTCAAATATAGATAACACAACAAATGAGCCTGGTTCGTCTATCTTTTTGTCTCTTACAGGCTTAGCTATGATCTTTGAAGTTTTAAGGTCAATTATAATCACATTTCCATAAGTGCCTATCCATAGTCTTCCCTCACGGTCCTCGTAAAAAGCCCTTGCAGAGACATTTTGTATGGTGGGTAATTGATTTTTGCCTTCAAAGGCAAGAAATCTGTCAGAGTTTCTGTCGTAGTAATATATCCCGCCATTACTTGAACCTACCCACAAGCGGCCTTGCTTGTCTTCATATAGCGAAACAATATCGTTGGTTGGCAGACTGTGCTCATTACCTACTTCATGCCTGTAAACAGTAAAGTTACTACCGTCAAATTTGCTTAGCCCGTTGCTGGTACCAAACCACATTAAACCGTATTTGTCTTTAATAATAACGTTAACCGTGTTGGAGGGGAGCCCCTCTTTTGCAGTAATAGCTTTAAAGTTAATATCGCTCTGCGCCTTTACGCCTTCTATCCCGATGAGCAAAAAAAGCCATAGCAGAAAATGGCTTGCCCTTATTTTAAACATAGTAACACTATTAATCCCTGAATTTTAATCATCCCCTGTAAACAAATATATAAAAATTGACGAAAGGGATGTGTTAGTGTGTGGCTCTAAACATTAAACCATATATTATATCAGTATCAAAAAAGTTACCGCCTTAATTATTCAATTTTCAGCGTAAAACTTTACTTTAGATGCTCTATTCAACAAACCCAATGAGCATAAAATATCTTTTGCTCACAATTTTACTTTAACGGCGTATCGGCAAAAAAAAATATAACCTACTCTAACGATGTAGTTAGCAAAGTATGGTTAGATCCGAGCCACCTGTCCGGGTAAAAATTTTAAACAGGTCAAAAAAAAATTGCTGTTGTTTAACCAATTACAACCAATTATACGCGTGGCGGCGTGTAAACTTAAATATGACCATGAAGATAAAATACATAAAATCAAAATTGCTTGTTGCTTTTAACCTGATTACAGTTGCAGCATTGGCACAAGGACCGGGCCACGCAAGCTATGTAGCCGAAAAAGCAGGAGCCGGTTACTTCCAGTTAGCTGCCAATGGCAGCGCATCGTCAATATTAGTGAGCGACAACGAGTGGCCGGGAGTAAAAAGAGCCGTGAATAGCTTTGTTACCGATGTAAAAGCGGTAACAGGGGCAACACCTGCGTTGGCAACCGCTGCAAAAGGCAAGCAGTTGGTAATAGTTGGTACATTGGGTAAAAACCAATGGATAGACCAATTGGTAAAACAAAAGAAATTAAACGTAGCAGATATTGCCGGTAAATGGGAAACCTATCTGGTGCAGTCTGTTGCTAACCCGTTTCCAGGTGTTAGCAGCGCGCTTGTTATTGCGGGCAGCGACAAACGCGGAACTATTTTTGGCGTGTATGATATGTCGTCGCAAATTGGCGTATCGCCTTGGTATTGGTATGCTGATGTTGCGCCAAAAACAAAAAAGGCGTTGTACGTAGCACCGGGCCGCCATACTGATGGTGCACCGGCTGTTAAATACCGCGGAATATTTATAAATGATGAGGCACCCGCTTTTTCGGGATGGGCGAAGGAAAAATTCGGTGGTGTAAATCATCAATTGTATGAGCACATGTTTGAGCTTATTTTACGTATGAAAGGTAACTTCCTTTGGCCCGCCATGTGGGCTAACGCTTTTAATGATGATGATAAGCTGAACCCTGTTTTGGCTGATGAGTACGGTATAGTAATGAGCACGTCTCACCACGAGCCTATGGACCGTGCGCAGCAGGAGTGGAAACGTTATGGCAAAGGCGAATGGAACTACGATAAAAATAAAGAGGGTTTAAAGGAGTTCTGGCGCAAGGGTATTGAAAACATGGGTAATAAAGAAACCGTAGTTACCCTTGCTATGCGTGGCGACGGTGATATGCCAATGTCGCAAGGTGCTAATATTACCCTGTTGGAGAACATAGTAAAAGACCAGCGCGACATAATAGCCGATGTTACAAAGAAAGATCCATCAGAAACACCGCAAGTTTGGGCCTTATATAAAGAGGTACAGGAATATTATGACAAAGGCATGCGTGTGCCTGATGATGTTACCCTTTTATTATGTGATGACAACTGGGGCAATATCAGAAAGCTGCCTGCCATAACTGATAAACCACGCAAAGGCGGTTATGGTATTTATTATCACTTTGATTATGTGGGTGGTCCGCGTAACTACAAATGGTTAAACACCAGCACCATATCAAAAACATGGCAGCAAATGAATTTGGCTTATGAGTATAACGCAAGACAAATTTGGGTGGTAAACGTAGGCGATTTGAAGCCGATGGAGTATCCCATCAGCTTTTTCCTTGATTTTGCCTGGAACCCTAAACGTTGGCCTGCCAGCAAACTGCCTCAATACGCGGTTGAGTGGGCCAAGCAACAGTTTGGAGGTGATCATGCTAAGGAAATAGCAAGCATGCTTACCCGCTACACCCGCTATAACGAAAGACGTAAACCTGAGTCGTTAGATCAGAACACTTACAGCCTTACCAACTATAACGAGTTTGCCAGGATACTGGCCGATTACAATAAGTTAAAAGACGAAGCTGAAAAGCTGGCAGCAATAATGCCTAAGGAGCACAAGGACTCTTTTTATGAGTTAGTGCTTTACCCTATACAAGCCTGCTCTACTTTAAACGAAATGTATTTTGAAGTTGCAAAAAACAGGTATTATGCACAACAAAAAAATGGTGTTGAGGCCAACAAAGCTGCCGAAAAGGCAAAAGCATTATATGCTAAAGATGCCGAGATAAGTAAATATTATAACACCGTACTTGCCGATGGAAAATGGAACCACATGGCCGATCAGCAGCATATAGGTTATAACAACTGGCAACAGCCGGTAGCTAACAAAATGCCTGTGCTTACTATTCTGAATCCGGACAGCGCTAAAAACACCGCGCTATTGCCGGTTGAGCATGATGGCAGCACGCCAAAAGTAAATGGTTTATTTAATGACCAGTATGGCCACATCGCTATTGAGGCTGAGCATTATACCAAAGCGGTAGCGACTAACAACATTAACTGGACAACAATCCCTGATTATGGTTTAACATTATCTGGTGTAATGCCGTTGCCTGTAACCGCGCCGCGTATAGCAGCACCGGGTGGGGTGTCTCCACATTTGGAATATGATATAAATGTTAAGCAGGCGGGCGATGTTTCTGTTACAGCTTTTATTGGTAACACACTTGATTTTAAAAATGGCGGCGACGGATTATTCTATGCCATATCAATTGATAATGATGCACCGCAAAAGGTTGATGTTGCATCACGAGTTGATGGCCGCGACTGGACCCAAATGGTATTGGGCAACGCCCGTAAGATAACT
>CAMLFI010000057.1 GCA_946479225.1 uncultured Mucilaginibacter sp.
TATGGTATAATTTAATCCGTTTATCGTTTTTAACTTTTGTTCAGCAAGCAATTTACTTACACCATAAGCTGTTACCGGGTTTGGCGCTGTTTCTTCATCAATTATGTCGGTAACATCATTTAAAGGCCCAATAGCCGCCAAACTGCTTACTAACACAAACTTCTTTACATCTACGCCCGAGTCAACCGCGGCTTTCGCCAGATTGAAAGTATACTGTGCGTTTATGGTATTATATTCTTCTACGGTTCGTGCGCGGGTAACACCTGCAGCATGTATTATATAGTTGTATTTTTTTTCCTCGATCTCCCTTTTCAGTGATTCCGGATCATTATAAGCCAGATCAGTGTATTGAACATCCAAATCTTTCAGATGACTTATGTTGCTGCTTTTTCTAACAGCGGCAAACACTTCCAGATCATTCTTCAGCGCTTCCTTTATCAGGTGATAACCTACAAAGCCGCTTGCGCCGGTTATTAAAACCCTTTCTCTCATATCTGTTTTTGATACAAGCGGTATGTTTTATAAGGATCGCCCTTAATAGCTATAATAGCTTCGTTTATCAGGGTGTTGTTTTCCAAAGTCCACCCGGCCTCTGCCCATTTCAAGCCTCTGGCAGTATAGTTTTTAATGATTGTTCCGTATAACACAGCCTCTATACCCATTTTACGATATCCATCAATAACACCTAAAGCGTAAATGCGTAAGCTCTGTATTTTCTTTTTGCCGAACAATAACTTAAATATACCGGTAGGCAACAAACGCCCCCGTTTTATGGTTTTAAATATCTCGTTATAATTTAAAAGAGCCAGGCCAAATGCCACTATCTTTCCGTCCTGCTCTGCAACCAAAGCAAAGTCGCCGTCTAATATTAACTTCAGGTCGTTAGCCAGGTAATCAAACTCTTCATCGGTTAATGGCACAAAGCCCGTGTTCTGGTCCCAGGCCGAATTGTAAACTTCGCGAAGCTTTTTTGTCTCCTCTTTAAAGTTTTTTACATCTACTTTACGAATGACAATGTTATTGCGTTTTAAACGCTCCTGTAATGCATTGAGCAAACGTACTGACTTATCATCGTAATTATTTCCGTCCCAGTGCCAGGCTATCAGGTCAACGTCCTTCTCAAAACCCGCTTTATCTATCAAGTCGGCGTAGTAGGGGAAATTATAAGTCTGCATTAAAACAGGCGAGCTATCAAACCCTTTTACCAGCAGCCCACAGGGCTCGTTAGTTGAAAAATTTACCGGACCTAAAAAACGGCCGGTAACACCTTTATCTTTTAACCAGTCTGCCGCAACCTTAAATAACAGATCGGCGGTTTCCTGATCGTTTATGCAATCAAAAAAACCAAAAAAACCATCATTGGCTTTATTATACTCGTTATGAGCATTGTTTAAGATGGCTGCAATTCTGCCGGTAACTTTCCCGTCCTGGTAAACCAGAAAACCCTGCAGCTTGTTATGTTTATGAAAAGGATGCTTGGTTAACAGGTCGCGCTGGGCAATGAAAAGCTCTGGCACATAATAAGGGGCATCTTTATATAGGTCGTGCGGAAAGTCTATAAAAGCAGCAAGCTCTTTTTTTGAAACTACCGGAATTACTTTTTTCATTGGTGACGACTAGATATAAAATTGGTCTATATAAAATGTGCGGCTACTTTTAATAGCCGCACATCTGCAAAAAGTATCGTGAATATTTAAATTCGTTCTTTTACTCCCATCAATGGCACACCAACGTCTTTAAACGCCTTTGTTATTTTTTCAACGGCTTCGTCAATTTGCTCGAAAGTATGAGTAGCCATTAGAGAAAAACGAAGTAACGATGAGTCTGACGGTACAGCAGGCGAAACAACCGGGTTAACAAATACGCCTGATGATTGCAGGTGTTTAGTAACCAGGAAGGTTTTATCGTTATCGCGTACAAATATTGGCAGGATAGGGCTTTCAGTAGGGCCAAGGTCAAAACCTTCATCCAGTAAAAGCTTCATTGCGTAATTGGTGTTATCCCAAAGCTTTTGTATCCGCTCAGGCTCAGATTCTATAATATCTAAAGCGGCAATTACACTTGCCACAGCTCCCGGCGTCATGCTCGCACTGAACATTAATGAACGGGCGCGGTGTTTCATATAGTCGATCACGTCAGCATCAGCGGCGATAAAGCCGCCTAATGAAGCCAGTGATTTACTAAACGTTCCCATTATCAGGTCAACATCGTCGGTAAGGTTAAAGTGAGATGCGGTACCGGCACCGTTATGGCCGATAACGCCCAAACTATGCGCATCATCAACCATTATATTAGCGCCGTATTGTGCGGCTATCTCAACAATTTCAGGCAATTTTACAATATCGCCTTCCATGCTGAATATACCATCAACAGCAATAACTTTAACAGCCTCTTCAGGAAGTATACTTAACTTCCGCTGAAGATCAGCCATATCATTGTGCGCGTATTTAATAACTTTTGAAAACGATAAACGGCTACCATCTATTAATGATGCGTGATCGTATTCGTCTAATATCAAATAATCATTACGGCCTGTAACGCAGGATAGAACTCCTAAATTTACCTGAAAGCCTGTGCTGAATAAAACTGCTGCCTCTTTGCCGACATAGCGGGCCAACCTGTCTTCTAACTCAACATGTATATCAAGTGTACCGTTCAAAAATCTTGAGCCCGCACATCCCGTACCATATTTGTCAATCGCTCTTTTTGATGCTTCCTTTATTTTAGGATGACTTGTTAGACCAAGATAAGAATTAGAGCCAAACATTAACACCCTCTTACCGTCTATTATAACCTCTGTGTCCTGTCCAGACTCAATAGGCCTAAAATAAGGATACAAGCCCTTCTCCCTGATCATTGCTGCATCTTTAAATTGAGCAATTTTCTCATGTAGTTTTTTAACCATGTATTAACCCTGCTTAAATTTTTTGTAAAAATACCACGAATAAGCTTATAACCTATTTTTAGTATGTAATTTTTTTTAACATCTAGTTCTGTTCTGAACACGATGTATTTTCCCACTCGGCAAATTAATTAATTTTTTTATTTATTTGAGTGGTCAATTTTCAATTTTTTTTAAAAAAGCACCCAAATGTGTTCAAAAGTCAACTGATTACGCTTGTAATGTATAAATTAGGTAAAATTATTTATATCACTTTTTCTGTAATTCCAAATCTCTCATCTTCGCAGTTCTTAATTAATTAAACCCTATTTAAATTATACTCGTCCGGGTAAAGGGTTATTGTTATCTGCATTTATGAAAAAGAAGTACTTCTTATTATTTATAATATACTGTTTTCCATTAATATTGTTTGCCCAGGCACCTGTTGATAGCTTACCCGCTACGCTATCGCTAAAACAAAGTATAAGCTTTGCCCTGCGTAATCAACCCGCTATAAAGCAGGCCGCCATTGATAAACTGATAAACGAAAGGGATATTGACATTTCTTTATCATCATGGCTGCCGCAAATCAACTCTACCAATCAATATCAACATTATTTTAAAGGCGGGCCGGTTAATGCTGCCCAGGTGAACGCCGGCGGTACTGCCTTTCGCGAATTTTCGTCACTAGGTGCACAGGTTAATCAGACTATTTACAATAACGAAGTTTTACAGGCTTCAAAAGCCTCTGGTTATTCCCGCTTATTGTATCGTCAAAACGAGGTCAGCGCACAAATAGATGTTGTTTCTGATGTAAGCAAAGCTTTTTTTGATGTATTGTTGTCTCAGAAGCGACTTAATATTATCAATGAGAATATTATACGACTTCAGCGCAGCCTAAAGGACGCAACCAGCCGTTACCAGGCCGGTGTGGTTGATAAAACAGACTATAAGCAAGCTACCATCGCTTTAAACAATGAGTTAGCTGCCCGCAAGCAAACTACCGAGGCCATAAAGGCTAAGATGGCAACCTTAAAACAAATTATGGGTGTGCAAGCCGGTAAGGACTTTGCTTTAACATATGATTCGACACGCTATGAGCAAGAGGCCGTTGTTGATACTAATCAGGCTTTAAATTATAATAATCGTATTGAGTATCAGCTTTTGCAAACCCGGAAGAACCTGCAAAATGTAAACGTTAGCTATTATAAATATGGTTTTTTACCGTCACTTTCTGCCATTGGCGCTTATAATCTTCTGTTTTTAAATAATAGCCTTGCCAATTTGTACAGTAGGTCGTTTACCAATGCTTACGCTGGACTTTCTTTAACTATACCTATATTTCAAGGCGGGCGCAGGTTGAAAAATTTAAGTAAGGCACGTTTACAGGTTGAACGTACTGATCTGGATATTGTAAACCAGCAAAATGCCATAGGCACCGAGTATGTGCAGGCACTTGCCGCTTATAAAAGCAACTATACCAACTGGCAAACGCTTAAAGAGAACGTAGCACTTGCAACCGACGTTTATAATGTGGTGAGCTTACAATATCGCGAAGGAATTAAAACATATCTGGATGTGATAGTAGCGCAAGCTGACCTGCGAACTTCGCAGCTGAATTACTACAATGCATTGTTTCAGGTGCTTGCAAGCAAAATAGATCTGCAAAGGGCGTCGGGTACGTTGCCTGTTGAATAATATTAATTTAATACTTGTCTCTATAAAAAATACCAATGAAAAAATATAACTCCCTATTGTTTACGGCGATTATCGCTTTGGCGCTTACATCCTGTAAAGATCAGCAGGCAGCACAGAATGCCGCTCCTCCGCCCATCCCCGTGTTAGTGGCAGAAGCGCAAAATGCTGACGCTGTATATTACGATCAGTATCAGGGTACGGTGGTGTCAGTAAACAATGTTGAGCTACGCAGCGCCGTAACCGGTTTTATTACCGGAATATTTTTTAAGGAAGGGGACATAGTGCAGAAAGGCAAAACGCTTTATGAGATAGACCGACGTAAATATCAGGCCGCCTACGCACAGGCCAATGCACAATTAATTAGTGCGGAAGCTAACCTCGCCAAGGCACAGAAAGACATCGACAGGTATACTATGTTGTTGAAAAATGACGCTGTTGCCCGCCAAACGGTTGATCAAGCCACGGCTACTTACGAAATGAACAAAAGCCAGGTAGAGGTAGCCAAAGCGATGATTGCAAGCGCGAAGACAGATCTTTCCTATTCCTTGATTACAGCGCCGGTTACGGGGCGCATAGGCATCTCTCAGGTAAGGTTAGGTTCGCAGGTATCACCGGGTACAACATTACTTAACACGGTTTCAAGCGAAAATCCAATTGCGGTTGATGTAGTGGTGAACGAGCAGGATATAAACAGGTTTTATGACCTTCAGCGTAAGGTTACTGATACTACTTTTCGGCTTCAGTTATCAGACGGTACAGAGTACAATAAAACCGGAAAGATATTGGCGATTGACAGGGGGGTGAATAACCTGACAGGTACAATAAAGGTACGTGTAGAGTTTTCCAATCCGGATGGGCGGTTGAAAGATGGTATGAGCTGTGTTTTAAAAGTGTTGAATAACCAGTCAGGCAATCGTCTGCAAATTCCTTATAAAGCTGTATCTGAGCAAATGGGCGAGTTTTTTGTGTTTGTATCGCAAGACACCATAGGCAAGCAGCAAAAAGTTACTCTGGGTCCGCGTATTGGAAGCAATATAGTAGTGATGGATGGGCTAAAGCAGGGAGATAAAGTAGTAACCGATGGATTTCAGAAACTGCGTGATGGCGGTAAAATAACATTAGGCGATGCCCCGCAAGCGGCAGCAGCAGGGCAGAAACCTCAGGCAAAATAACAGGGCGCAGACGATATTATAATATAGAATGATAGCAGAAACCTTTATCCGACGGCCGGTTACGGCCATCGTAATATCATTAGTGATAGTTATTGTGGGAGTATTGGCCATTGGCACTTTAGCCGTGGGGCAATATCCCGACATAACACCCCCAACTGTACAAATAACGGGTAACTATGTAGGTGCAGATGCGCAAACTGTTGAACAAACGGTGGCAACCCCGGTAGAGATACAGGTAAACGGTACACCAGGCATGACCTACCTGCAAAGTAACAGCACCAATAACGGCGCCATGAGCATGACCGTTAACTTTGAGCTGGGCACAGATATTAATATAGCGGCTTTAGATGTTCAAAATAGGGTAGGGATAGCAACACCCTCCTTACCGCAAGAAGTACAGCGCCTTGGTCTAACAGTGCGAAAACGTAACCCAAGTATTTTAATGCTTGTGGCCATGTACTCGCCTAAAGGCACGCATAACGTAACGTTTACAGATAATTACGCCAATATTTTTGTTCGCGACGCGCTGTTACGTACCAAGGGGGTGGGCGATGTTTTTAGTCGTGCAGATGATTTCAGTATGCGTATTTGGTTAAAACCTGATAAGCTAGCTGCGTTAGGTATGACGGCGTCTGACATAACCCAGGCTTTACAGGAGCAAAATGCACAGGTAGCCGCCGGAACGGTGGGCGCAACGCCACAGCAAAAGGGTCAAACGTTTGAATACAGTGTGCTCGTAAGAGGGCGTTTGTCAAAAATATCAGAGTTTGAAAATATAGTGGTACGCACCCAGCCTAATAATGGCGCCTTAGTTCATTTAAAGGATGTGGCACGCATAGAGTTGGGTAAGTTCAATTATGCAGGTAACTCTTATGTTGATGGCAAGCGGGCGTCATACCTATTGGTTTACCAGGCCCCTAATAGCAACGCACTTGAAACTGCCGAGAATGTATACGCCACCATGGAGCAAATGAAAAAAACGTTCCCTAATGACGTGGCCTATATGGTGCCCTTTGAAGCAGTGACTGTAATAAAGGTATCAGTGCATGAAGTTGTTGAAACGCTGCTGATAGCATTGGTACTGGTAATTATAGTTGTTTATCTCTTCCTGCAAAGCTGGCGTACCACGCTTATTCCGGTGTTAGCTATCCCGGTATCCATTATTGGCACATTCATTTTCTTTATACCGTTGCACTTTACCATAAATACGCTTACGCTATTTGGTTTCGTATTAGCAATTGGTATTGTGGTTGATGATGCCATCGTGGTTGTGGAGGCTGTGCAGCATTACATGGACGAGAAAAACATGTCGCCGGTTGATGCTACACGACAGGCGATGAAAGATATCTCAGCACCGGTTATAGCTATAGCACTCATATTGGCAGCGGTATTTGTTCCGGTGGGCTTTATACCGGGTATAGTGGGCAGGTTGTACCAGCAGTTTGCAATAACGATAGCTATATCGGTAATGATATCGGCATTTGTTGCCCTATCATTAACGCCCGCACTATGTATTCTGATACTTAAGCCGCATAAGATCGATAATAAGTCAAGGGGCCTGGATAAGTTCTTTTATAAGTTTAATACCTGGTTTGAGCGTATTACCGGTAAATATCGCAATGGCGTGCACCGCGGAATTAAAAATTCCCGGTTTGTTGTTATCATTTTGATCTGTATCATAGTGGGTACGGTGTTCCTTTTCATGAAAAAGTCAACCGGATTTATCCCGGTAGAAGACGAAGGCCGTATCTATGTTACTTATGATTTGCCTGAAGCATCATCCACTGAAAGAACAGTAGCAGTTTTGAATGATGTAATGAAAACCCTTGATAGCATCCCCGAGATTGGTCACTTTGCTGCCTTAGGGGGATTGAACGTTGTGAACTTTGCCACAAAATCAAGCAGCGCCACCGTGTTCGTTCAACTTAAACCTTGGGACGAAAGGGAGCGTACATCCTTGGAACTGGTTGGTGTTATTCAACAGAAATTAGCCAGATATAAAGAAGCCAACGTGACTGTTATTCCTCCACCGGCCATTCCGGGTTTGGGTAATAGCTCAGGTTTTGCCTTTATGCTGGAGGAAAAAGAAGCCGGGGGCGATATAACCAATTTTCAAACCGTGCTTAATAATTTTGTTGCCGAGGTTAATAAACGCCCCGAGATAGCTAAGGCGTATAGTTTCTTCACCGCACGCACACCAGCTTATCAACTAACTATTGACCGCGAAAAAGCTAAACGCCTTGGCGTGCAGATCAGCGATATTAATAACGCTTTACAGGTTTACATGGGAAGCTCCTATATAAATGACCTCACCTTATATGGGCGTACTTTCAGAGTATTGGCGCAGGCCGATACCAACTACCGTACAAGTATTAACAATATAGGGCAGTATTTTGTACGTAACCAGGCCGGTAACATGGTACCCTTAAGTACGGTTACGAGTTATAAAATGATAGAAAACGCGCCATTAATAACGCACTTCAACCTTTTCAGAGCTGCAGAGATCGACGGTACAGCAAAACCGGGTTACAGTAGCGGCGATGCTTTAAAGGCTTTAGAAGAAGTGGCCGCTCAAAACCTGCCGCAAGGTTACGGTTATGAATTTACGGGTTTAAGCCGCGAGGAAAAGCTTTCCGGTTCAAAAACCGTGTATATTTTCATGCTGTCAGTAGGGTTTGTATTCTTGTTCCTGGCTGCTTTGTACGAGAGCTGGTCTGTACCGTTCTCTGTATTATTGGCGGTGCCACTTGGTGCGTTGGGGGCAATATTGTTTCTTACTTTTAACAAAGGGCTAGACAACAATGTGTACGCGCAAATCGGCTTGATAACGTTAATAGGCCTTGCGGCCAAAAACGCCATATTAATAGTAGAGTTCGCGAAGGAGCGTGTGGATAGGGGCATGGAACTGGAAAAATCAATATTGGAAGCAGTAAGATTACGCTTGCGACCCATTATTATGACATCCCTCGCGTTTATTTTGGGTGTAATGCCGCTGCTGTTTGCGTCGGGAGCAGGGGCTATTGCACGTAAAACAATTGGATTTACTGTATTTGGCGGTATGCTTGCAGCAACCTTGCTGGCTATCTTTATAGTGCCGGTACTGTTTTTCTTGATAACACGTCTGGCCTACGGCAAGGAAAAGTTGGCCGAACTGCAAAGAAATTATAAACCAGATCCTGACCACGACCCGCAGACTTAATAGGATATTAGTATAAAAAAGGCCTTCAATTGATATTGAAGGCCTTTTTTGTTTTATAAAGCCGAGTTTACCATACAAAATGCACTAAAAACAAGGCACTTTTTATCTATGATTGATAGTCGTAGGTTATTTGTTTAAACATATTTAATCGTGAAACTAATAGGCATGAATATCAGCGTTTAAACCACATGTTTGGCTATAAAATTGAATGGTTGAAGCGACCTTAAACGTTACATAGCGCTGTTTTTCAGGATATGTGGCAGAGTATTTGAAATGGAAGCAGTATTAATATTTACTTAAATAACAGACACAACAATGAAAAAGTTAACAAAATTAGCTGCTACAGCTATAGCAGGTGTAGCACTATTCATCGGAACAAATGCAAATGCACAATCTACCGATAGCAGGCTACGTTTTGGTATAGGTGCCGAAGTGGGTGTGCCCACCGGTAGTGCATCTAATGGATCAAATATTTACGCAGGTGTTACTCCCCGCCTACAATATGGCGCTGATGAGGGATTAGCCTGGACACTTACTTCTGGTTTCTATAATTTCTTCGGAAAGAACTACACCGTTGGTAGCACAACTGTTAAGGGCGGCGACCTGGGTATGGTGCCGGTTAAATTAGGTATTAAAGGCTTTTTTGCCGAGAACCTTTATTTTGGTGCAGAAGCCGGTGCCGGTTTTGAAACCAACTCAGGTGGTAGTACAAAGTTAATTGTTGCTCCGGGTATAGGTTTTGCAAATGATAAATGGGACGTATCTGCCCGTTACGAAAACTTCTCTGGTCAAAGTGTTAACTATGGCTTAGTAGGTTTACGTGTAGCTTACGGATTTAAACTTTAATTTGATCAACGTATCAATTTTTAGCCTCCCGATTTTCGGGGGGCTTTTTTATTTACCTGCGGCGAAGGTTATTGTTGAATAGATCGTCTAAATCTGTAAATTTAAACAGATGAAAAATAGAATCGGATTATTTGCAGCAGCATTGCTGTTTGCATCAGCTTTAAAAGCACAACAGCCACCACCGCGCGATATGCGGCCATCTCCTGAGGAAAGACTAAAACGGACAACAGAGCATTTAGGAAAGGAACTTGCCCTTAAACCCGCTCAAAAACAAAAGCTTCAAGCTGCCTATAAAGATTTTTTTGCAAGTATGGAAAAGCTTAGGGGAGACGGCCCACCCGCCCCCCCCCCCCCCCCGCCCCGGAAGAAGGAAGAAGTTGTATAGCGTGGTTGAG
>CAMLFI010000058.1 GCA_946479225.1 uncultured Mucilaginibacter sp.
TTAAGAGTATAAATCTGGACGATAATATTTATGTGGCCGATTTCTTTTTTACCACCTGCCCTTCTATTTGCCCGGTGATGCACCGGAACATGCTGAAGGTGTACGAAGAATTTAAGGATATGCCCGATCTGAAGATCATATCATACACCATTGATCCGAAACATGATAGTGTTGCTGTGCTTAAAAAATACGCTGATAAACTGGGTCTTGAAGGCAACAGGTGGTGGCTATTACGAGGCAATAAGGAAGATATATACAAGCTATCAACCAACTACCTGGTTACCTTTCCGGTAGAAGACGCTAAGGAAAAATTTATTCATGATGGCTTTTTTATATTAGTGGATAAGCAAAAACGCATTCGCGGCCAATACGACGGCACTCAGCCGGACTCCGTGGCTAAACTTATTGCAGATATAAAACTGCTTAAAGCTGAAGCCGAACAAAAATGAAGTGGAGAGTAAGCGGCTTTCTTGCCCTGTTTGTTTTTGTTTTGGTGGCCTGCCAAAGCGAGCAGGAAATTGAGTTCGCGCGCTATTATTCAGGCGGCAGCGTTATTTATCAAAGTAAATGTCAAAATTGCCACGGTTCTGATGGTAAAGGTTTGGCGGCACTTATACCCCCATTAACACAAATCAAGACCGGCAAAAGCTTAATAAGCTGTTTGGTTAAATACGGTTCAAAAAAATCAATAAATCCGGCTGACAAGACGTTTGGCGGCGAAATGCCTGCTTCTGACCTTGCCCCTGTTGATATTGCCAAGGTGCTAACGTACGTTACCAATTCATTCGGCAATAAAATGGGCACTATCAACACACAGCAGGTAGAGGCGGATCTGAAGGATTGTAAATGATCCGTTTGATGGCAGCCGCTATTTTTCCACTTCGGACTTAATAGTTTTTCCGGTTTCCTTATCGATTTTTTCAGGTAGTTTTTTAACGTTCTTTTCAATTTCCTTTTGCTCTACATGCACAGCATATTCAGCAGGTTCTATGCGCTTACCTCTAAAATCAACGTATGCTTTGGTAAACTCGGCACCGAAGTATAAAATAGCCGCCGTATAATACACCCACAAAAGTATAGCTATTAAAGAGCCCGCCGCACCGTAAGTAGAACTACTTGCCGAGTTTTCTACATAAATGCCTATAATCAACCGGCCAATCATAAACAATATAGCAGTAAAAATAGCGCCTGATCGCACATCCTTCCAGGAGATCTTTGCATCTGGTAATACTTTAAATATCACTGCAAAAAGTGTGGTAATTACTATAAAGCTGATGACAACGTTAATTGCATTAAACAATAACACGGTAATGTCTGGTAAATAAGTCTTTAGCTTGTCGCTTAAGGCAAGCAGCACACCATTAATCAAAAGCGAAACCAGTAACAAAAAACCCAACGAAATTATAAGCGAACCGGACAATAAACGGTCCTTCAGCATTTTTAACCAGGCTTTTTGGGGTTTTGCCTTAACCTGCCAGATAATGTTTATAGATTCTTGTATCTCTCCAAAAACAGTGGTAGCGCCAATTATTAATGTAATTGACCCGATGATAGCGGAGATAGTAGATTTGCCGGATAGCTCCAGCCGGGTTATCATATCCTGTATTTGCTTGGCAGCATCATTGCCTACAAAATCGTTAATTTCGCGAAATAGCTGCCCCTGAGTGGCATCTCTTCCTAAAAACACACTCGCCAAAGACATTACTAGTAATAGCAATGGCGCCAGGGAAAATACCGTATAGTATGCCAGAGAGGCGCTGAACTTTATCGCCATATCATTGGAAAAGCCAAGAAAAGCGGCTTTCATTATGATGAATCCATTTTTAAAAGCCTGTTTGGTAAAATACGCCTTCATAACCTGAGCATCTGGCTGTTCTACTCTGAACATCATTTATAACACAGTGTTTGAGGTAAATTGCATTTGTTTGATTCATACAATCCAATCCGGCTTTAATCTTCCGACTTTCGGCGTTTCCCGACTTCCGGACTAAAAACCTATCTTTGTAGTGCAAAACGTTCTATCGCTGTTCCGATTTATTGGTGCGGAGGAAAGTCCGGGCAACAAAGAGCATCCTGCTTCCTAACGGGAAGGCGCCGTCAGCCGGCGACAGCAAGTGCCACAGAAAATAAACCGCCTGTTAGCAATAACCGGTAAGGGTGAAAACGTGAGGTAAGAGCTCACGGCTTTCCCGGGCGACCGGGATCGCGGTAAACCTCAGGAGTTGAAAAACCAAATAGGTCCTGAACGCGGAGTTGCTCGCTCCCACTCCGGCAACGGAATTTCAGGATGGGTAGGTTGTTAAAGCCTGTTAGCAATAACAGGATAAGATCAATGATAGAAACCCGCTTACGGGATACAGAACCCGGCTTACAGCTTTGCTGCTGATTTAACGCCCCGGACGCAAGGATGGGGCGTTTTTTTTATTGAAATTTCGCAAACGTTTTAGACGATTTTCAGGTATTCAAACGTATTCTATCTATTGGATGTACTTATTAATAGATCAAAAACAACTAATTTGCGGCGTTTAACTTCGTAGTTTTAATCTGCGAGAGAACCGATTTAACCCGATTAAAATAAATAAGCAATGAAGATGATCTTAGTAGCATCCAGAAACTTTATTTGGATATGTGTACTTGTGTCGCTTGCGTTCAGTGTTAAAGCTGACGACGGGCATAACCTGTGGCTAAGGCCGGTAAAGGCAAAACCGGTAAAAGTGGTGGGTGTCAATGCAAAATCAGTAATGATGGGCATCGCCAAAAAAGAAATAGAACAGCGCTGGTTAGGCGATGAAAATGCTACAGTTGCGTTCAGGATAGTAAAAGATCCAACCGTTAAAGCCGACGGTTTTAAAATAGCAGGAAACGCCATTAGCGCTACCAGCGAAAGCGGAATACTTTACGGCGCATATGAGCTACTGCGCCGCCAGCAGACCGGTGATTTGAGCAATGTGATCTCAAATCCTTCTTATAAACTAAGAATATTGAACCATTGGGATAATCTGAATGGAACAATAGAGCGCGGTTATGCCGGTAACTCCATTTT
Source organism: uncultured Mucilaginibacter sp. (assembly GCA_946479225.1). Next base: position 3,044 of record CAMLFI010000058.1, read on the forward strand.
TTGGCGCAGCGGCGATAATGCTTTTACCGTAACGGATAAAGACAAACAATTGTGGGAGGAATACGCACGTGCTAACGCGTCAATTGGTATTAACGGTTCTGTTTTGAACAACGTAAACGCTTCGGCACAAATGCTAGGTACTGATCAGTTAAGCCGGCTAAAAGCCATTGCAGCGGTTTTACGTCCTTACGGAATCAAAACTTATTTATCTATCAATTTTGCATCACCTATCGGTTTGGGCAAGTTGCCTAACGCTGATCCGCTGAACCCGGAAGTTATAAAATGGTGGAAAGAAAAAGTGGCCGAGATATACAAATTGGTGCCTGATTTTGGTGGCTTTTTAGTGAAAGCCAACAGCGAAGGCCAGCCCGGCCCGCAGGATTACAAGCGCACCCATGTGGACGGTGCAAACATGCTTGCGGACGCTTTAAAGCCCTACAACGGCATTGTTATGTGGCGCGCGTTTGTTTATAACGCTTCCGAAAAAGACCGCGCTAAACAGGCTTATTTGGAGTTTATGCCTTTTGATGGTCAGTTTAGAGATAACGTAATAATACAGGTTAAGAACGGCCCGATAGACTTTCAACCGCGCGAACCATTTAGTCCGTTGTTTGGTGCCCTGAAGAAAACGCCTATTATGCCTGAACTGCAGATAACACAAGAGTATCTGGGCCACTCCGAGCAGTTGGTGTTTTTATCAACCTTATGGGAAGAAATGTTTAAAAGCGATACCTACCAGGAAGGTAAAAACAGCACAGTTGCACGTGTTACGGATGGTAGCATATTCCCACAGAAATTTACCGCTATAGCCGGCGTATCCAACGTGGGCCTTGATACCAACTGGACCGGCCATGATTTTGCTCAGGCCAACTGGTACGCCTATGGCCGCCTGGCATGGAACAACCAGTTAGACAGCAAGACAATAGCCGATGAGTGGATAAAGTTAACCTTTGCTCCTGCTGACGCCAATAACGCGTGGAAAAACGGGTTTTTAGAACCGGTAAAGAAAATGATGCTGGAAAGCCGCGAAACAGCTGTGAACTATTCAATGCCTTTGGGCCTTCACCATACTTTTGCGGGTAACCACCACTACGGCCCGGGCCCATGGTGGGCGCCACCAGGTACCCGAAAAGACTGGACACCTGCCTACTACCACCAGGCCGATGCTAACGGTATTGGTTTCGATCGTACCAAAAAAGGCACGGATGCCGTAAGCCAATACCACGAACCGCTGGCATCGCAATTTAATGATGTGGCAACCACGCCTGAGATGTATTTGCTTTACTTTCACCACCTGTCATGGGATTATAAGATGAAAAACGGTAAAACCTTATGGGATGATCTTTGCTCGCATTGGGATACGGGTGTTAAACAAGTACGCCAGTTCCAGGTGGTTTGGGATAAGGTTGAGCCGTTTGTGGATGCGCAACGCTTTACCCGCGTTCAGGAAAAGCTGCGTCGCCATACCCGTGATGCGCAGTTTTGGAAAGATGCCAATATATTGTACTTCCAGCAGTTCAGTAAGCGGCCGCTACCCGATCATGTAGAACGCCCTATTAATAGCCTTGATTATTATATAAAAACTAATCCGCTTACTATGCAGCAAGCACCGGCGCCGAGGAGGTAGCCGTAATAACATTACTCGTAACAATAATGCCTCTGCTAATCGGGGGCATTGTTGTTTAAATATTTGGCTTATCATAATTTTTACAACCAACTCTCCCTGTTATTTTTACTTTTGCGCTAAATTCTATTCTGCATGACAAATAATATTAAACTAGACGTATACCACGGTGTTGAAGCAACAGTGAACGCCTACATTTTTTCTGACAACCAAAGCGTTATCCTGGTAGACTGCCTGCGCAACAGCGAAGAAGCAGGTAAACTGGCTGCTCAGATCAAAGCAATGGGCAAACCCCTCACCCATTTGTTCATAACACACGGGCACCCTGACCACTATACAGGCATGAATGTTATTAAGGCAGAGTTCCCGGATGTGCGGATTGTGGTTAATACGCCCGAAATAAAAGAAGACATCATTAACTTTTCTACCTGGATGGAAAGTGTTGGCTGGCTGGAGAAAGAGCCCGCGTTAAAACCACAAACAGATGCCAATTCTGATGGATTTGATTATTATGGCAACATCAGCGTGCTGAAACGTGGCGAACTTATACTAGCCGAGGGTGCTGTTATAGAAGCCTATAGTAACTATGAGTCTGCCGAGTGCGAACATCTTACTACTTTATATAGCAAAGACCTGAAAGCTTTCTTCTCTAATGATTTTGTTTACAACGGCGTACACCCCTGGCTGGCAATTGATAAACAGAATATTGAGAACTGGAAAGACCAACTTTTAGAGTTTGCCCATGTTCTGGAAAAAGACTTAACCATTTATCCCGGCCACGGAAAGCCTGCTGACATTACAGTATTTGAAAAACAACTAAAATACATTACTGATTTTGAAGCAACCGTAGCAACTGCAAAAAGCCGCGAAGAGGCCATGCAAAAAATGCAGGAATTATATCCTGATTATACACAGGCAGATTTCTTGTTAGTTTACTCGGTTAACGCTTTTGTGGCCGAATAATATTCAGGGGTTAGCAAAAATACCTTTTATGTGTATATTTGCCCTCCCTAGTACGACTTGGTAGCTCAGCCGGTAGAGCAACTGACTCTTAATCAGTGGGTCGAGAGTTCGATCCTCTCCCAGGTCACAAAAAGCCTTAAGCAATTTGCTTAGGGCTTTTTTGCTTTTAGTTCTCTTTCGGTCGCACACTACCCTATAGTTAGTCGCATATACACCCGCTTCCGCATTGTGTTTTCTTTGAAATTTGTATCAAACAAACAGAGATAATATAAATTATAAAAAGGAGAAAACTATCATGAGAAAAATTATTGTTCTATCATTCATTTCGTTAGACGGAGTAATGCAAGCACCGGGAGGACCTGAGGAAGATCCATCAGAAGATTTTAAGTATGGTGGCTGGAGCGCGCCATTTGATGACGAAACATCAGGCGAATTTATGCAAAAACTATTGGAGCCTGCTGATCTGCTGCTGGGCAGGAAGACATTTGATATTTTCGCAAACTACTGGCCCAAACATGCCGAATATTGGCCGGGTGTTAACGAAGTACCTAAATATGTACTATCTAATACACTAAATAATACTGACCCCATTGTTACCGGCTGGAACAACTCATCAGTTTTAAATAGCCTGGCGGATATTGAAAATTTAAAGAGATCTGAAGGGGCCGATATAAAAATATGGGGCAGCAGCAAACTGGTGCACCTGCTACTTGAGCATGACCTTGTAGATGAACTATGGTTGATGATACACCCGGTGCTATTGGGTAAGGGGAAAAAACTGTTTGCTGATAGCGTACTACCGGCATCTTTTGAACTGACAGACAGCTTTATAACAGGCAAGGGTGTTATTATTGCCAATTATAAGCGGGCCGGCGAGGTTAAGACAGGAAATATGGGTGTTTAACGTCTTAAATTAACAGAGCCTAATCGCAACTATGCGCTAAAGGGACAGAGATCTTAAAGATATTTGTCCCATTTTTATTTTAAACTAAATGTTTAGTAATTGGATATATTTATAATATATTTACAGCATGTATAACATACTGGCTGATATGAAGCTGCATAAAACCTTATTCATTATTACTGTAATATTTCACTTAGGGGCTTCGGCGCAGCAATTGACTAGGCAAAAAGTCACAAATGCTTCAAAGGCTGATACATCGTTGATAGTTTACTTGCCAAATGGATCACCGGTTAATTATGCACGTTATTTTCCGTTGTTATGGAAGGGAGAACACTACCTTGAAACCATAAAGGGCATATCATATCTTAAGAAATATCCCGATAGCATTTTAACCTATATTCATCTTTATCGTAACCGGTTGGATAGTGCATCCAGGCTCAATAACATTAATCACCGCCTATCACGGGCAGAGAAAGTTCTGGTTGTTAAAAGCACACGCAGGCTATATATCCAGCGCGGCGGAAAAACAATGTTTGAATTCCCGGTAAACCTGGGTAAAAACCCGGCGGGACACAAAGTCAGCATTAACGACGGGCGCACTCCGGAAGGACAATATTCACTCGATTTTAAAATGTGGACCGCGCAATACTATAAAAATTTCCATATTTCGTATCCTGATTCATCTGATATCGCGGCAGCAAAAAAAAGCAAAACCATGCCGGGAGGCGATGTGATGATCCACGGCACCAGCGCGCAACGTGCCGGGCGGAAAGACTGGACAAACGGCTGCATTGCATTAACCAATGCGCAAATGGATACGTTGTTTAAATACGTACCGATTGGTACTTTAATCGAGATCAGAAAATGAGACATAAATTATTTTTGCTCGTTATTGCTGCCACTTTGGCCTTTTTTAGTGCCAAAGCGCAAACCGTTAAGGAGCCATTTTTTACCAAGACCGTAACGAAAGCAAACGGAGGGTATATGATGACCACCATTAAAACGCCGGATGGAAAGGTGTTTAGAGGGGTTGGGGACAGAGAATTAAATAATCTTTTTTATATAAACGGGAAAAGCTACACAGAAGCCGAGGCACTGCTGCTTGATCCTGCCGCATTTAAAACGCAAACATTTAACAATGTCTTCGCACCGAATTATGAAATTGAAGGACGAGATCTAAGCACTTTTATACAGATTATATACGTCGGCCAACCTCCTCCGCTTTCTGCATTTGCTGTAAAAACACGTGACATTCAGGCAAAATACAACGGTAAAACCATAACCGGGTTAGTTAAAGGCCCTACCTATTCGTCTTATAATAATCAGCTAATGGGCTTTATACTTGAATCGGGAGAAGAAGAGTTTCGGGTGGATATTAACGGGAATGAGGTGTTAAGACTAATGAAGGAGGTTAAACCAGGCGATATTGTTATTATAGAAATAAGTCATGCCTCGCTTACCAGGCAAAGCCCTATACCCGTTATCTATCCGAAAACGTTAACTAAAGATGGCGAAATGCTGATACGAAAAGGGAGCGTGCAGATTTAGTACGGCAGCTTCGCATTATCTACGGCTGGCGATATTTTGTAAAGCATGATCTTATAAGCTGTTCCAGATCATCGAAGTTATATTTTAATGAAGTTGATGTGATGGATAAAGGCGTTCTGTAGTATCGCATATTAGCTTCTAAAAGCCTGCGTTTTAATCCTGTGGCGCGTTCTAAATATTCTTCAGGATTCTTGACGGTAATGAGCAAAAACCGTGTGGATGCTACTTGCCGAGTGTCGATAGATAAAATGTCCTCCCAGGCAATAAAGCCTATACTGGTAGCATTAGAATTGTCGGTTATTCCGTTTTCATCCATAATTAAACCGGCCTTTTTATCAAAGAGCTTTATAAGGCCATAAATAAAACACGCACCAAAAAACAGTATACTTAACAAGCCTAGCGTAACTGTTAAAGTTTTATTTCTGGTTATGGGCGTATTAAAGCCTTCAGGCTTTGTTACAAACAAAATCCCTATAGCTACAAACGCTACTGCACCCAGCAGCAATAACATCGTTTTTCTCTTGCTTAGCTCAATTTCTATTGCGCCCATATACTGATATCTGATTTATAATTAAAACTACAAATTTTCTTAAACAACTAATAGTAAGTGAAAAATTCGGCTTTCTGATATCCGCCTACCACTCCCCTCGCCTACACAATCTGCCCTTTCGCCTACACAACCCCGCAGGTTGTCTATTACACACTAAGCCCAACTTAACTTTTTGTTTTTCAGCACGTCATAGAGGTGTATTTAAATAATTTAAAAAAACTCACCCATTAAAATATTAAGAAAATGAAAACAAAAATCGCAATCCTTATCGCATTAGTAGCATTAATAGTATTGAACATCTCTTACGCCAAAGCAAACGATGGCGCGGTAGAATTAACAAAAGTAGGCGCCATCAACAAAATAGAAGCCAGCGGCAACGTTGAGGTGTACCTGGTAAACGGCGATTACGATGCTGTTAAAGTATACGATGATTACTACGGCGGCAACGCAGTTGTTCAAAACGAAGACGGTGTTTTACGCATCGCATCATACGCAACCGATAAACTGGTAGTGCTTGTTACAGTAAATGATCTACAGGCAATCACTGCCAGCGACAATGCAAGTGTTAGATCATACGGCAACGCGTTTTCAGCAAAAGGAATAGATATAACGCTAAACGACCAGGCAGTAGCCCAATTAAAAATAGACGCCGTTGGCGCTACCATAACTGTTAACGACGAGGCCCGTGCAGAACTTGCCGGAACTATTGAAAACTACGAGTTAAATTATACTGCTGCAGCAACAGTTAGCAACGATAGCCTGCAAAGCCGTTCAAGCAGAAAAAAGCAAATTGAGCAGCCAAAAAACATCCACAGGTTCCCGATGGCTTTAAGAATGCAAGCAAGTTTATAATTACATATCAACCTGTAACAAAAAACCCTTTGGCAAATGCCGAAGGGTTTTTTGTTTGTAGGAATACGGGAAGCGTGTATTACATCTTATTGATCACACCGCATCCTATCCTGCTGCCCGAGTTGCCTGTAGGCTGGGTGGTATAGTCATCAACACCTGAGTGTACTATAATAGCGCGGTTTAAAATGTTGGTTTTTTCAGGGCCGCCAATTGTCCAGCGGTCTGTCTCAACCGTGAAAGTCGCTTTTCCGTCTTTATCCAGTTTAATATTGCCTATATCGCCCGAGTGATATTTAGCCGAACCCCATTTGCCATGATCTTCTTTAGTTGGGTTCCAATGCCCGTGGGCCCCTTTACCGGCGTCACCGCAATCGCCATGTTCATGAAAATGAACGGCTACAGTTGAGTTTGCTTTTTTAGGAACATTCAGGGTGAGCACCATTTCCACCTTATCACCCTTGTGCGTAAATTTTGCCGTACCTGTAACTATCGTATCGGCTTTGGTGCCGCTCAGGTCTGCACGTGCGGATTCGTACATGGCCGTATCTGCCGGCATGGTTTGCATAGCTGTGTCCGACATGTTAGATGAATCTGCGCGTGCATCTACCTCTTCAGTTTTGTCGCCTGCGGCATTGCAGGCTGCCATAG
>CAMLFI010000059.1 GCA_946479225.1 uncultured Mucilaginibacter sp.
ATAATCGTCAATGCGATACAGGTTCATGCGGTTAGCCGCGCCTTGGATGTAATCAGCAACATCATCAATGGCGCTGGTAAGTGCGTGGATATCTTCGCGGTCAAACGGAGTAATAAAGTTTTTTCCCAATTCTAAAAAAACCTGGTGGGTTATTTCGTCGCCTTTGTTTTCCAGTTTATCAATTTGTTTAAACAGCTCCTCGCGCGTAGCGGGATTACTTGAGTTAACCGCTTCAACCAAAATGGTCGACATTACTACGGCATTGTTTGCGGCCTGTTCAAATAGCGGAAAAAAAACCTTTTTATCCTTTGGTACAAAATACTGGAAGATACTGTTTAATGACATTTTAATAATATTTGCACCAAAGGTACATTCGCAATGTTAAGTTAATGTTAATTTTTTAATATTGGTAATCCGGGAAATGGTAATCCTTGCTTAACCTTCTGCAAAGTGAAGCCAAAAGTTGATCCCAGCCCCTCTGTGCTGCGTACATTAATGGTTTGCTGGTGTGCTTCTATAATGTGTTTAACAATAGCCAACCCAAGACCGGAGCCACCAATTTGCCTTGACCGGCTTGCGTCTGTGCGGAAAAAACGTTCAAAAAGGCGTGGCAAGTATTTTTCCTCAATACCAATCCCGTCATCAGTTACCTCTATCAATACCGTATCATGCAGATCGAACAGGGTTACTGACGTTGTACCATCTTCCTTGCCGTATTTAAAAGAGTTATCCAGCAAATTAACCAGCACCTGTGTAATTTTATCCCTGTCGGCAGTTACCATTGTTGCCTCATCGTATTTCTGCTTAAAACTTAGCTTAATGTTATGCTGCTTTGCTTTTAGCTCCAAACCTTCCATAACCTCCTTTATCAGGTCGTTAATTTTAAATTTGGTGTAGTTAATAGGCAGCTCGCCCGATTCCAACTTTGATATCTCGTCCAGATCTTTTATCAGATAGCTTAACCGGTCCACATTCCTCGATGCCTTTTCTAAAAATTGGCGTGCCATTGCTTTATCCTCCAGATCATCATCTTGTACCGCCTCTATGTATCCTTGAATGGCAAATAAAGGAGTTTTAAACTCGTGTGATATGTTGGATAAGAAATCGCGCCTGAACTTCTCCTGTGTTTTTAAAGCATCTATTTCGGTCTTTTTCTGTTTGGCCCATTCCTTAACCTCTTTTTCTACGTCGTTGATGGGGTCGGCGCTGGTATGTTCGCCCAAAGCGTCGCGGAGGTCGCGGCCCAGTTTAAGGTTGTGTATCAGCTTATAAATGAGTATTATTTTTGAGTAGATGTATTTTTCTATCAGATAATAAAAAACAATAAAGCTGGTAACAAGAGTAGCGGTAAATGCGATAGCCATATCGTAAAGGCTGCGCTGAAAGTAGTAATTAACAGCAGACAGTGTGATAGCCACCGCCCCCGCGTTGATCAAAATTAGTACCCTGAATTTCATAACAATAAAAGTATGAAATTACTAACGGAATAGTTTAACAGGATAATATGGAAAGGTTAAGTTTGCGATAGGAAGCGTTATTTTTAACGACGAATAAGCTGTTGCAAACATTAAAAGAAGAGAATAAATTGGTAATTATCTTGTTTATAGAACGTTAGTGCTAAAAATGTGAAGATAGTATTATAAAATGTGAAGATATTGGTGTTGCAAAGTGTTGCATGTTAGAACATTTATACTTGCAAATTGCTAATAATCAAACGTTTTCAAAAAAAAACTGTTGCAAGTGTTGCAAAGTGTTGTATATATTTCTGCAACACCCTGCTTCTATTTACTCATCTCTACGGTTATGGTAGCCGTAACGTCGTTTGACAATACCAGGCTTGAGCCACCCACGCCAAAATCAAGGCGATTGAGTTTAACTGTACCCGTTATAGTAGCGGTGCTGCCGTTCTCAACATAAGTAAAGGGTACGTCCAGTTGTTTGGTTTTATCCTTTATAGTGACATTAAATTTGCCCACGTAATTAGCCCCGCTTTTGCGTTTAAAGGATACCGACCTCATGGTAATATGCGGGTAACGCTGCACGTCGAAAAAGTCGGCGCTCCGCAAGTGTGCGTCGCGTTCATCGTTATCTGTGTTTATGGTAGTAACATCGGCAGTGGCCTCAATGCTGCTGGTTGCCAGCTGGGCCGGGTTAAATACGATAGTAGCCTTTACACCGCCTATTGTTCCGCCGGTGTTAATGCCCAGGTTCTTTATCTGGAACTTAATGCTTGATTTTGTGACAGTAGCCGCACTCTGTGCAAAGCCAATAGTTATAGAAAGTATTAAAAAGGATATAATCAGGGGTATTCGTTTCATAAAGCTAAATAACAACATTTACTTATGATGTGACATTATATACTACATCTTTTACATTGTTGTTTATGGACGAAGGAGATGAATATAAGTTTAAACGTTTGCGATAATTATTTTCGACATGCTGAATATCTATATGGTATAGTGTTGTTGATGGGCTTATTTAACTTCCTTATAAAACTGATCCAAATAAACCAGCATAAAGTTGTGGCGCTGTTGGGCAAGCCGCATGCCGGTTTCGGTGTTCATTTTATCTTTAAGCAGCAGCAGCTTCTCGTAAAAATGATTAATCGTAGGCGCGGTTGAGTTTTTGTAAGCCTCTTTGTTGGTATGCGCCTCAGGCTTTATCGCCGGGTCATAAATAGCGCGACCCTTATGCCCGCCGTAGTTAAAGGCCCTTGCAATGCCAATGGCACCCATGGCATCCAACCTGTCAGCATCCTGCACTATCTGCATTTCTATAGAGGTGAATTTAGGCTCATCAAACGATGATTTGAACGACATGTATCGTATGATGTTTTGGACGTGAGTTATTACAACCGGATCGATCCCGATACTTGTCAAAAACTCCGCTGCAAGTGCTGGGCCTTTTTCTTCATCGCCATTGTTAAACTTGGGGTCGGCAATATCATGCAACAGGGCGGCCAGTTCAACTACCAGCAGATCGGCGTCTTCAGTTTCGGCTATGTTTTTCGCGTTATTATAAACCCGCTCAATATGATGCCAGTCGTGCCCGCCTTCGGCGTCTTTTAGCGTCTCTTTAACGAAATCTATTGTTTTATTAATAATATCAGTGTGCTCCATAAGCTGCAATATTACAGCAATGGCGCAAATACCGTACTAACTTTTTAAAATATGTGGTTAATTGGAATTAAGCAATGATACAGGATCAATTTCAAGTATCTCGGCTATCTGGAACAGGCGTTCCAGCGTTATTTTGGTATAGCCTAACTCTATTTTGCTGTAAGCATTTTGCGAGATATTTAATTTATAAGCTAAATACTCCTGCGTATAGTTGCTTTTCTCTCGTTTTGTGCGGATGTTGGCGGCGATAGCCTTAATTTTTAAACCCGTGGCGTTCGTCATATATGTAAATCGTATTTCGGTTTAAACTATCTACGAAAATAATTTACCCTTAGATTTTATCGTGATAAATAATGACTAGTTTATTTCATAAACTATTGATACAGTAGGTAGCAAGGTTGCTACGTCTAACGGAACCTGATCGTTAGAAAGCAAAGGTTTACGATTGCGATGGAAGTCGTACACGGCTTTCTGCAGCGCGGCACTCCCGGTTACAGGTACCTTAAAACTGATTTTAAAGGGAATTATAAAATCATGCGCTTTTTCTCTGAAGGGAATTATCCATTGGCCGTCTGATTTTTTTAGCGCCTCAATAATTGGCGTAACCAAGGATACATCATCAGCATAATAGACAATTATTTTCTTAATAGCACCGGTAGTATCTGACGTAAATTTAAAAATGGCCGTGCCGGTAGCTTTTCTTTTCACCATGTCTGATGAAACATTAACATTCTGCTTAAAGAAGCTGTTCATTACCTCTTTACCGCCCTGAAACGGAAACGCAAGTTCTTGTTGTGCAAAGCACGATGCGGCAAATAGGGTAGCAGCAAAAAGCAGAATTATCTTTTTCATATTATTTTAATCCGTTTGGATATTGTTGAGCCTCTTCCGGCGCTCTCCTGGTACCATCATATAGCTCATATTCAAGTAAGCGGCAGTCTAATTTACCGTTATAAAATTCTATTCGTCGTGCCGCGCGCAGGCCTATCTTCTTAGCCAGATCTGGGTTGCCGGTAAATATATAGCCCCGGTAGCCTTTGCAGTTCTGCTTCATAAAATCGCCCATACGTTTGTAGGTAGCTTCCAGTTTGGTGTGCGTGCCTAAACGCTCGCCATATTCCGGATTAAAAAACACCACGCCTGCTTCTTCAGGTACTTCAGTGTCGGCAAAATCACAAACAGCGAAATCAATTAAATGTTCTACGCCCGCTGTATTAGCATTCTTTCTTGCCACATCAACAGCATCGGCAGATATATCGGTAGCTATAATTTTAAAACTAACTTCTTTCTTCGCTTTATCTTTTAGTTTACGACGTTCGGTAAAAAACTCCTGTTCATCATAGCCCATAACATGCATAAAACCGTAGTTCATCCTAAATAATCCGGGATGTTTCTCGGTAGCCAATAAAGCCGCTTCAATGGCCAGCGTACCCGATCCACACATAGGATTAACAAAGGGGCTGTTCCTGTCCCAATTTGTCGCCATAATTGTAGATGCTGCCAAAGCCTCTAACATAGGTGCCTTACCCGGAATTTTACGGTAACCATGTTTAGCCAGCGTTTCGCCTGAGGTGTCTATAAATACTTCGGCCTTATCGTCCTGCCAGTAAAGGTGTATAACTGTTTTATTAGCATCCGAGCCCGAGTTGGGCCTTATACCTTTAACAGATTTAATACGATCCACAATAGCATCCTTTACCTTAACATTGGCAAACAGCGGCGTAAGTATATGCTCGTTATTAACATTTGATGTTACCGAGAAATACCCGCTAAAGTCTATTAACTGCTCCCATTCAATCTGTACCAGGTTTTCATAAAGCTCTTGCGGATTGGCCGCCGTGAAACTTTTCAACAGGTAAAGTATCTGGCTGCCGCAGCGTAAATTTAAATTAAGCGGAATGGTGTCGGTAACGGTACCCTTTAATTCAATGCCGGTTTGAAATACGCGGACAGGGGTAAAGCCCAGTTGCTCAACTTCTTGCTGCAAATAAGGCGACAGCCTTTTGTTACAGGTGATAACGATCTTACTTTCGGTGTGGAAAACTTGCATAATATTTTGGCGAATTTATGAATTAATAAAGCCTAATTTTACTTTACATCTATTAACTTTACATTTAAATTTTTTTACAAGGATGGATATTAAAGGCAAAGTACACGAAATTGGCGCTACCGCACAGGTTACCGATTCGCTTAAAAAAAGAGAATTAATTGTTGAGTATGTTGAAAATCCTCAATATCCGGAATACTTAAAGTTTGAGGCGATACAAGACAGGTGTAGCCTGTTGGATAATGTTAAAGTGGGTGATGATGTTGAGGTTTTCTTTAACCTGCGCGGCCGCCCATGGACAGACAAAGCCGGCAAAAAAAGCTATTTTAACTCAATGCAGCTTTGGCGCATCAATGTATTAAGCGGTGCAGGCGCAAGCTCAACTCCGGAATATGCCCCACCGGCTGATATCAGCTCGGCAGCGGATGATGATGATCTGCCGTTTTAATAAGATAAAAGACATACAATTTTTTGGCCTTCTCAATTTATTGGGGAGGCTTTTTTGTTAAAAATTGTTAAATACCGGCTGCATAGACATATTTAAAATATTTTTGTATTTGCAGGAGATGTAATAAGAAACCCTTGTTGATTTTATCGCTTTGAAAAAAAGAAGCATACGTATAATTATTGGCCTGATGAGCTTTGCATTGCTTGGTGTAATTACCATGCAGTTATACTTCCTTATGCAAAGTTATGATATGCAGTCAAAATTATTTGACAGTACGGTTTACGGGGCTCTTAACAATGTGGTTGATAAATTAAGCAGGCATGATGCCGATAGGTTTTTAGCAAAAAAAGCTATTGCTAATAAAAATTTCCTCCCTAATGCAGAATTTAATAATGCGACAACCAAGAAATACGGGCCGCAGATCAAAATAATTCCAAACGATACCTTGCAAAGCAGCAGAGTTTCAATTGCGCGTCAAAAACGTATTGCTTTGCTAAGTGATAGTCTACAGCGATTAATTTTCAGTCAGAAATTCGACGAAGAATTTTCTGGTAAAGTTAAAATGGACTTTTATGTTGACAATTTTGGTAACATACAGGGCCGGTTAACCCCGTTGCCCAAACCTAAATATGTTAAGCGAAAGGGGAAGATCAATAAATATGACACTGTTTTTGCTCAGTACGTAGACCCCTTATACGGCCCGCAGGTAGTTGCGCAACTGCAACTTAATGAACTTTGGCAAAAAGAGCAAATGCGAAAGGAAAAGGAACGCAGTATAAGGCAGGTTAAGCAGATGCTTAGCGAGATGACTGAAGACTCTTTAAAGCATGCTGCCGCTCTTGCCGGGAACGGAACTTCTATGGAGACCCTTTTGGCTGAATACCAGCGCTCCGGTGAACCATTAAAAAAGCGTCTTGACCGCAAATGGATAGACTCACTGCTTCGGTTTGAGTTGCAAGGCAGGAATATTAATGGGCCTTTTTATTACGATGTAACCAATGCCAATGGCGATTCGCTGATATTTACAAGCGCTGCTGATGCCGCAAAAAAACCTGAGTTTACCCCGGGTAATACTTATGAGACCGCCATTTTTACAAAAGACGTTGTTAATGATCCGGGCAAGATAAAACTTTCTTTCCCTGAAAAGAACTCACTTATTCTTGGCAAAATGAAAGCTTCAATGGCAACAACCGCAGGCTTGCTTTTTGTGTTGATATTTTGCTTTGCCTACACTTTGATAACTATTATAAGGCAAAAGAAGATATCCGAAATGAAAACGGATTTTATCAACAACATGACTCACGAGTTTAAAACTCCAGTATCAACCATAATGATAGCCAGTGAATCATTACTTGATCCTGAAATAAGCGCTGATAAAAGCAGAATAAAGCGCCTGGCCAACATTATTTATGAAGAAAATGCCCGCCTGGGTAATCATATTGAACGGGTACTTAATGTTGCTCGTATAGATAAAAACGATTTTAAACTGGAGAACAAGCCGGTAAATATCAACGACCTTATAGCTATTGTTTTGGATAGCATGGAGCTTAAATTGCAAAAATGCGATGCCGAGATAAAGTTAGAGCTAAGTGCAGAAAACCCGGTTATTATTGCCGATGAGCTGCATTTTTCTAACGTGCTTTATAACCTGGTAGATAATGCAATTAAATACAGCGAAGGCAAACCAAAGATTACCATAAGCAGCTTTAATAAAACCGGCCAGGTGGTAATTAAAGTGGCCGACGAGGGCATTGGCATGAGCCGCGATCAGCAGGCCAAAATTTTTGAACAGTTTTACCGCATACCAACCGGCAATGTGCACAACGTTAAAGGTTTTGGCCTTGGGCTTAGCTATGTGAACACTATTGTGAAAAGGCTGAACGGATCTATCAGCGTACGGTCTGAAAAAGACAAGGGATCAGAATTTGAATTAAAATTTGCTACCGCTTAATGGCGGTTACAATTTTATTAAAAAATAATTGTTATTAACTAAACCTTTCGGACTTTCGGTCTTCCCGACTTCCGGACAAGAAGAAATCAGCATATGAAAAAAATATTACTGGTTGAAGATGATCCGAACCTGGGCCTGCTTACACAGGATTACCTGCAGCTGAAAGGCAAGTTCGATGTTGTTTTATGTACGGATGGTGAGGAAGGCCTGCGCGCTTTTACCAAGCAAAGTTTTGATCTGCTGATATTAGATGTGATGATGCCCAAAAAGGACGGATTTACGTTAGGTAAGGATGTCCGAAAAATTAACCAGGAAGTGCCTATTATTTTTGCTACCGCAAAAGGAATGATTGAGGATAAAACCCAGGCCTACAACCTGGGCGGCGATGATTACATAACCAAACCTTTCCGTATTGAAGAGCTATTGTTGCGTGTGAATGCGTTGCTAAAACGTGCCGAAAGTGCCGAGCGCCGTGAGGACAAACAGTCAAGCTTTAAAATTGGAGCTTATGAGTTTGATTACTCATCGCAAATTATAGCAATAAATGGCAGTCAGCAAAAGCTTTCAACTAAAGAAGCAGAACTGTTGCGCCTGCTTTGCCTTAAACAAAACGAAGTACTTACCCGCGAAGAAGCCCTGCTTAATATTTGGCATGACGACAATTACTTTAACGGCCGCAGTATGGATGTTTTTTTAAGTAAGATCCGCAAGTATTTGAAAGATGATCCCTCGGTTGAGATTATCAATGTGCATGGCAGGGGGTATAAGTTGCTGGTGAATTAGGGGAATTGTAACCTGTTAATTTGTATATTAGCTTGGATGAAACGGAATACAGTAGTTGAGATACTTGATTCTTTAGACGATGAGTTTGATACAGAAAAACTGATAGAGAAGCTGTTATTTGTAGAGAAAGTTGAGCGGGGACTGAAAGATGCAGATACAGGAAAGGTGATTGAGTACGAAGAGGCGAAACAGCGGTTTATTTAAAATATCGCTTCGTATGTAATACTCTAAATATAACTACTTTATCTTTTACTTCCCTGTAATGTATTCCATAAGGGAACTTATATAAAGGCGCTATCCTGATCTCCCTATACCTTACTTGAAATAACCTTGGATTTTGTTCAATATATTCTAAAGTTTCAAAGAATTCTATAAAGAAGCGTTCGGTTAAAACTGGTAATATATTGTTATAATAAGAGCTAATTTCTTCAAGATCCCTTTCAGCTTCAACCCTGAATATAATCTCATAGTTCATTTCTTTAAAAAACGACCTTTTATGGTTTCTATTGAAACATAGCCCGCTTCGCCTTTATCTTCTTTTTCCAGCATCTCATCTATCATTAATTTGTACTCTTCTGAGAGCTCTAACTCAACGTGGTGCTGATGCAATAAGTTTTCATACTCATCTATCGGCACTATTGCCGCCGTTTTCTCTCCCTTATCGTTAATTATAAATTGAGTTGCCATATTCAAATTTAACAATTATAAGTATCATTTAAAAATGAGTAACCCTATTCGTATTTTTGCAAACACATGAGCGAAGCTGCTATTAAATTATTGCCCGGTCGTTATTGTAACTCGCTTACAGAATACTCGCGCTTTGTTACCCGCGAGGTTTTTATAGGCGATGTGCCTATGGGCGGCAATAACCCCATCCGCATACAAAGTATGACCACCACCGATACCATGGATACCATGGGTACGGTGGAGCAGTCTATCCGCATGATAGAAGCGGGTTGCGAATACATCCGTATTACCGCGCCAAGCATTAAAGAGGCGCAAAACCTGGCAGCAATAAAAAAAGAATTACGCGGCCGTGGTTATACAGCGCCCCTGGTAGCTGACATCCATTTTACCCCAAACGCTGCCGAAGTTGCTGCACGTATTGTAGAGAAGGTACGCGTTAACCCAGGCAACTACGCCGATAAAAAGAAATTCGACCAGATAGATTATACCGACCTTGAATATAAAGGCGAACTGGAACGCATTTACCAAAAGTTTGCGCCGCTGGTAAAAGTTTGTAAAGAGTATGGTACAGCCATGCGTATAGGCACCAACCATGGTTCGCTGAGCGATCGTATTATGAGCCGTTATGGCGACACCCCGCAGGGTATGGTAGAGTCGGCTATGGAGTTTATCCGTATGTGTGAAACGCTGAACTACTACAACCTGGTAGTCTCCATGAAATCAAGCAACCCGCAGGTAATGGTGCAGGCCTACCGTCTGCTGGTTGAAACGATGGTTGCCGAAGGCATGAACTACCCGCTGCACTTGGGTGTTACCGAGGCCGGCGACGGCGAAGATGGTCGCATTAAATCAGCCGTTGGTATTGGTACTTTGCTAGAAGATGGCCTTGGTGATACCGTCCGCGTATCCCTAACCGAAGAACCCGAAGCCGAAGCACCCGTTGCTATTGCTTTAGTTGATCGCTACGCTAAGCGTAAAGCAGAAAGTGAAAAGCCAAAAGCTAATGAAAAGCTTTCTGCTTTAGACTTTCAGCTTTCAGCTCATAACCCTTACGAATACAAAAAACGCCACACTTATGAAGCTAA
>CAMLFI010000060.1 GCA_946479225.1 uncultured Mucilaginibacter sp.
GCAGGGTTTTTGCTGCTTGTGCTTGCCCAAAGTAAACGTTGTGGCTGTGCGCCTTTGGCAGCTAATTTTTCCCAACGTTCGCCGCTGAATACGCGTTTGTAAATTTCGTAAGCTTTTTTTGCTGATGCGATAGCAACTTCGCCTTTGTACTCGCCCAGGCCCTTTGCGTCTAACAATGGATCAACCAAAACGTCAATACGGCTCAAAAAGAAGCTCGCTACTGATGATATGTGTGAAATGTTATGACCTGCAGCCAAGTGCTCTTCTAAGCCTTGTATGTAGGCATTAGCTACTTCTTCGTAACGTGGTAAACCGAACAACAAAGTAACGTTGATGTTGATACCTTGCGCGATTGATTTGCGGATAGCATCTAAACCCGGTTGTGTACCAGGGATCTTGATCATTACGTTCTCGCGGTCAACTTGTTTCCAAAGTAATTTAGCTTGCTCAAAAGTCTCTTCGCCTTTTAATGCTAAGAACGGAGATACCTCTAAAGAAACATAACCATCAACTTTATTGCTTTCTACGTAAAGATCTTTAAACAGATCGCAAGCAGTTTGAATGTCTTTTATAGCTAAACCGAAGAAAACCTCTTCAGTGGTTTTTTTTCCGTCAGATAGCTCAGCAATATCACCATCGTACATATCGCTGCTGCTGATGGCTTTTTCAAAAATGGCAGGGTTTGAAGTTACACCTCTAACACCGTCATTATCAATTAATGATTGTAATCTGCCGTCGCCAATAAAGCCACGGTCAATAAAGTCCAGCCATATGCTTTGGCCGAAACTGTGTATTTTTTTTACGTTATTTTCCATTATTTACTATGTTTTTATTTAATCAATTGGTTTATAAAACCGTCAATAAGCGTACCGCAATGGCGCCACATAAGTCATCTTCTTTAAAGATGACTTTAATTTGTTACGCCACTAATATCTCGGCGGGCTGATTCTGAAAAAGTCCGCTTTCAATAACACCGGCAATGCATTTAATTTTAAACTCCATGTCCACATCAATATGCTCAAACCTTACATCAAGTATCAGGTTGCCGTTTTCTGATATGATAGGGCCATCTTTACCTGTAGCAGGGCGTAACACAATTTCGGTAGCGCCAAGCTTTTTAAGGCCGGCTTCTGCCACCATTAATGCAGCAGGAAAAACTTCAACCGGAACCGGGAACTTTGAACCTATTTTATCAACTAATTTACTGTCATCAACAATAATATAGTTGCGTGCGCTGGCTGTCATTATCAGCTTCTCTTTAAACATGGCACCGCCACGGCCTTTAATTAAGTGCTTGTTAGGGTCAACCTCATCTGCACCATCAAAATACCAGTCGGGCCGGTACTCAAACAGCGACGTTGTTGGAATACCCAGTTTGCTGCATGTTAGCGCAATTTCAACCGAGGTTGGTATAGCTAGAACGTTCAGTTTTTCGGCCTTTATTTTTTCACCGATTGCCAGTAGCGCCAGATACGACGTTGAACCGGAACCAACGCCGATAATGTCGCCATCTTTTACCTTGGCGGCAATCTGGTCGGCTACCTTTTGCTTGCTTTCGCGATTGCTTATGGTGGCGTTCCAGGCCAGATTTTTTAGTATGTCGCTATTCCAATCCATTTTTTTAAGAGTCAAGAATCAAGAGCCAGGAATCAAGAGACGACCGGCAAAAATGTCTTGGCTCTTGATTCTTGACTCTTGTGTCTTACAACAGTGCTTTCGCTTTTTTAACCGCGTTATCTACAGTAAAGCCGAAGAATTTATAAAGTTCGTCTGCCGGAGCTGACTCGCCAAATGTTTCCATGGCTAAAATATCACCTTCATCGGTAACATATTTATGCCAGCCCATTGGTGAAGCCATTTCAATAGCTAAACGTTTTTTCAATGTTTTAGGGAACACGCTTTCTTTGTAAGCAGCGTCTTGTTTCTCAAACAACTCCCATGATGGCATACTTACCACACGTGAAGCGATACCTTCTTCGGCTAACTTAGCTTGCGTATCCATTGCCAATGCAACTTCAGAGCCTGTTGCGATCAAGATCAATTGAGCGTTTTCAGCATCAGAAAGCACGTAAGCGCCTTTTTCAAGGTTTGATGCCTTAGCATATTTATCCTGATCTAAAACGGGTAATGCCTGGCGGGTGAAGATCAATACAGTTGGGCCACCTTTTTTCTCAACGGCAACGCGCCATGCATGTGCAGTTTCGTTAGCGTCAGCCGGGCGAATGATAGTTACGTTAGGAATAGAGCGCAAAGAAGCTAATTGCTCAATTGGCTGGTGGGTGGTACCATCCTCGCCTAAACCTATACTATCATGGGTATAAACAAATATCGGGCTTATCTTCATAATGGCAGCCAAACGGATCGGCGGGCGCATATACTCAGAGAACATCAGGAAGGTAGCACCGAAAGGCTTAATACCCTTGGTCAATGCCAAACCGTTCAATGCAGAACCCATAGCATGCTCGCGGATCCCAAAGTGGAAGTTGCGACCGGTACGGTCTTCAGATGTAAATGAAGTTGATTCTTTTAAAGTAGTTTCTGTTGATGGAGCTAAATCTGCTGCACCACCAATCAGGTTAGGGAAGCTGCCGGCAATAGCATTCAATACTTTGCCTGACGCCTGGCGGGTAGCTAATTTAGTGCCGCCGGCAAATACAGGTAATTTATCTAACCAGCCTGCAGGTAATTTATCAGCCGCAGCATCTTCATACTCAGCTGCTAATTCAGGGAATTTAGCTGCGTAATCAGCAAATAATTTTTTCCAGCTTTCTTCAACAGCTATGCCTCTTGCACCAATTTTACCGTAATATTCAGTAACTTCTGCAGGTACGTTGAATGATTTTTCAGTATCGAAGCCGAAAAATTCTTTAACCAATTTGATCTCGTCAGCACCCAGCGGTGAACCGTGTGAACCTGCAGTACCCGATTTGTTAGGGCTACCATAAGCGATCAATGAGCGAACGCGAATCAATGATGGTTTTTGTTTCTCAGCTTTTGCGTTGGTTAATGCCAGTTGTAAAGCGTGGATATCATTTGCATCTTCAACAGCCTGTACATGCCAGCCGTATGAACGGAAACGAGCATCAACATCTTCGTTAAAAGTAATGTCTGTGCTGCCTTCTATTGATATCTTGTTATCATCATAAACATAAATAATGTTACCTAACTCCAGGTGGCCTGCTAATGAAGCAGCCTCGGCAGTAACACCTTCCATTAAGTCACCGTCTGAGCAGATAGCGTAAACATGGTAATCAAAAAGGTTAAAGCCTGGTTTGTTATAACGGGCAGCTAAGTGTTTTTGGCCGATAGCAAAACCAACACCGTTGGCGAAACCCTGACCCAAAGGACCGGTTGTAACGTCAACGCCCGGAGCCAAACCATATTCAGGGTGGCCCGCAGTTTTGCTGTGCAGCTGACGGAAATTTTTAATATCATCTAAAGAAAGATCATAACCTAACAGATGTAAAAAGCTGTACTGTAAAATACAAGCGTGACCTGCAGAAAGTATAAACCTGTCGCGGTTGGCCCAATCAGGGTTTTTAGGGTTAAAGTTGATAAACTCTTTCCATAATACGTGGCCTACAGGTGCAAGCGCCATGGCGGTACCCGGGTGGCCCGAATTGGCTTTCTGAACAGCATCAGCCGATAATATCCTTACGGTATCTATGGCTAATTTTTCAATGTTTTGATTTGAACTCATTTCTTTTTTTTATTATTTATTGTCAGGTGATTTACTTTTTGATGGTTTGGCTTTTGCTTCGTTTGCCCAAAGTCTGGCACCGCCTTTTATGCCGTCCCGGTTGGATACTATGGTCATATTATCATCCAGCTTTATAGTAAGCAAACGCGAATTACCGCCGCCTATGTATAAATGATCATAATTGAACACAGTTTTTAAGGTTTTGAAAACACGTTTCATCCTTAGGTTCCATTTCTTTTTTCCTATTTTCTCCAGTTCTGCGTCGCCCATATAGGCGTCGTAGTCTTTTGTTTTTGTTATGGGGTGGTGCGCTACTTCCAGGTGAGGCAGCAATACGCCATCAAGCACTAAAGCAGTACCAAAGCCTGTACCCAAAGTTACAACCATTTCAAGCCCTTTGCCTGCTGTAACGCCAAGGCCCTGCATATCGGCATCGTTAACTACGCGGGCCGGTTTGCCAAGCTCTTTTTCCAGGCGCTCGCCCAGTTTGTAGCCTTGCCAGGCCTTATCGTCAAGATTTGGAGCGGTACCTACTATGTTGTTGCGTACATAACCCGGAAAGCCAACAGAGATGCGATCAAACGAAATATCTTTGATCAGTTCTTTTATAGCTTTTATAATATTATCCGGATTGGCAGGCAGCGGGGTGTCAGTTTTTATATAGTCACTCAGCATATTGCCGTTTTTATCCAACACGGTGGCTTTAACATGGGAGCCGCCTATGTCAATGGCAAGAATTTTAAGCTGAGACGAGGTAGTCTTCATAACTGTACGGAAGGCAAAAGTAACATGTATTTTGTTAATATGTAACAATCTTAACGTCAATAAATCATCACCTCCGCCAAATAATTTTGTTAAATCGTTTTTCTGATACCGTGGGGGCACTTTTTTGAGAAAAAAACATTGAAATTTTTTTTTCAAAAGGCGAAAAATAATTATGAATTTGGTCTAAAAAGTGCCTTTGCAATCGATAACATAGGCATAAAAGTATGTTTTAGATCATAAAAAAACGAAAGCGTACATTGTACACACTCAGACTTTGTTTTTACCGCGCATAATGCGGCACTAATTACCGTGTAAATTCAGGTTAAAACGGCCTCTAAAAAATAAAGCCTCCCCGTGGGAGAGGGAGGCTTTGCAGGGTCGGGTGTTACTTTAAAACAACAACCCGGTATTAAATTAAGATCAGCTAATTTTTGCTTGTTAGGCGAACCATTTTTTATGTATGGCCAGTTTAATTGCCGATGCTTTGTTAGAAACGTGCAGCTTCTCATAAATGTTAGCCGTATGCTTGCGCACCGTATGCGGACTTATAAACAGGCGTTCGCCTATTTGCTGATAGTTTAAGCCATCAACAATTCTTTGCAGTATTTCAATTTCGCGGGCCGATAGCAGGCTGTCGGCCTGGTCCGCTTTGCTTTCTTCTACGGGTTTATCTGTATTTCGTAAAAGCACCAATGCCTTTTGCGCTATGCGTGGCGACATTGGCACGCCGCCCTCAAATACAACTTCGGTTATGGCTCTTAAAATATTTACAGGTTTTTCATCTTTTAATAAATATCCGCAGGCTCCCGCCTTTATGGCTTCAAACAATTTATCATCATTATCAAAAACCGTCAGCATGAGGCACAGCACATCGGGGTAGATCTCTTTGGTGATAGCTACTGCTTCAATGCCGTCAAGCACGGGCATTTCAATGTCCATTACCACCACCTGTGGCCGCTGATGAGGCTGCAGGGCTTTCATTTTTGTCAGATACTCATCGCCGTCCGCAGCAACTATGCCTATTTCCAGTTCTTCGTAATATGACAACTGTTCAAACAGCGTTGTGCGCATCAGGCGCTTATCATCAACTATCGCTATGCGAATACCCATTGCAGTAATGTTTTGGCTAATAAATTACATAAACTTAAGCTATTTTTTTAATCTGCAAAAGGCTGCACCATTGGTGCAGCCTTAACACCGTACACAACCCCTATAGCATGGTAGCGGTGCTTAGCCGGGCTTGAGTAGCCTTAGACTATTGCAACCGGGAAAATCCGGGTGCGCTGGCAGGTTTAGAAATTAAAACCTATGCGCAATCCGATAAAGCCTGAACCGCTATAACCTTCGTAACGTATGCTTGGATCAAACCCACCTAAATGAGCGCCAACACCTACTGAATAGGTAAAAGACGAGGTGCTAACTGATGACAAGCTACCAGAACCTGTACTTGGAATGTAAGTGCGTGCCATAGTCATACCAGCTTCGCCTAAACCATATAGTGTTTCGCCAAGCATGTGTTTGTAACCAGCCTTAATAGGAATATTAATCTGCGCTTTAGTATTAACACCAGAAAAGCTTTTTGGAATAAAAGCTATGACACCTGTTGTTGCAGTAAAAGCACTTGTTTCATCAAGGGCAATTGCTACACGGAAGGTTGCGCCTGCGCCAACATTATAAGCATTAGCAGTTGCACCTACAGGCAACGCACCTTCAAGACCAAGGCCGATACGTACTTTTTTGTAATCGCTTTGTGCAAACATTTTTGTAGTGCCCAGGGCAATCATCATCATTAAAATAAATGTAAATTTTGTTTTCATTGTAATTGGTTTTTTGAGTGAATGAATAGTTTAAATTAATTAGTGGTTGATGGTGCTAAGTTGAGGTTATCGCAGGCGGGCATCAATAACACATTTGTGGTATTTTGAGACAAGAACACCAAATTTTTATAACTTAGTCTGAATTATAACCCTAATAACTAACTATTAACCCCTTTTTGCGGCTGGCAGGCGGTGCTGACCTGCGTTATAAACCATGAAGAAATTATTGGTGTTTTTTTTGTTAGCGCCCCTATGCGCTTTTGCTCAAAACAAGCGTATTGACAGCCTTAAAATGGTGCTTTTGCAAACCGGGAAAGATACGGCTAAGTGCGAGATCTATTATCAATTAGCAATAGAGCAACTTACCATGGCTCCTAAAGAAGCAGAAAAAACAATAGAACTTTCAAGGCAGATAGCCGTAAAGGAAAAATATAATCGGGGTCTTGCCTATGTCTTCTGCTTTAATGCTATGCAATGCAACTATAAAGGCGATTATCTTGGATCAAAGAATAATGCCGAAAAAGCCCTGGCCATTTCGAAAAAATTTAAGTTGCCTCTTACCGAGGCGATAGCAAGAAATGTACTTGGAATATGTTATTGGCAAACCGGCAATTACCCTCAAGCTATTAAATCACATCTGGCAGCGCTAAAACTCCGCGAACAGCTTAATGATAGTGTGGGTATATCTAAATCATTAGGGAACCTGGGGCAGGTATATCTGGATAACGAGAAATACAAGGAAGCGGAGATCTATGCTTCGCGAGGGCTGGCCTTAGGTCAAAAGTTAAACGACAGTTATATCGCAATTAATTGTATGCATATACTGGCTAATATATATAGTGCTCAAAAAAACTATCAGAAGGCGCTGTTTTTTGACCAGCAAGCCCTTCCACTATGCTTCCGTGATAATAACAAAAGGGCATTAGCTCAAATTTACTCAAACATGGCTAACTGTTATGAGGCCATGAATGAGTTAGAAAAGGCACGCCAGTATCAAATGAAAGTATTGGATCTCGATAAATATTTTGAATCAAAAAAATGGATAAGCGACACCTATTTAAATATTGGAAGGATATTTTGGAGAGAGGCCAAGTATGAGCAAGCTGCGGGTTGGATAAACAGATCATTGGCATTAAGCGAGTCCACCAAATATAAAAAGGGCGAGAGGGATGCCTGGAAGTTGTTAGAAAATGTTTTCGAAAAAAGCGGAAAATATAAAGACGCTCTAGGTGCTTATCAGAAATATCAGGCGATTAATGAAGACATGATAAATGAGGGCAATGACAGGGAGATAGCGCTTATGCAAACCAACTACGAAACGGAAAAGAAAGTGCAGCAGATAACGCTGTTAAATAAGGAGAATACAATACAAAAACTTTCAATAGCCAAACAAAAAACTACACTGGGGATAGTAGTAGGTATTTCAGCCGTCGCGTTTCTTTTTGCAAGTTTATTGTACAGTAGAGCTAAAAATAAGCAAAAAATATTTTTGCAGGAACAACAGTTAACCCAACGCGCCGAAATGACTAAAGCAGTTATTGAGGCGGAAGAAAAAGAACGTACCAGGATTGCAAGCGATCTGCATGACGGGGTGGGACAATTGTTTTCGGCAGTTAAAATGAATTTGAACGGATTGATTGAGCGCGTAGTTATGCCACGCGACGAAGATCGTTTTTTGGCCGAAAAAACCCTGGCATTGGTTGAAGAGAGTTGTAAGGAGGTACGGTACATATCGCACCAGATGATGCCGAATATGCTGCTGAAGTCTGGTATAGCATCAGACGTGAAAAGCTTTATCGAAAAAATTGATTCTGAAAAGTTAAAGATCAGAGTTGATGCAAATGGCTTTAAAGATAAGCTGGAGAGTAATGTAGAAACGGTGCTTTACAGGGTTATACAGGAAGCCGTTAACAATGTGATAAAACATGCGCAAGCCTCCATGCTGGATATTAAATTAGACCGAGATGGCCCGGGAATAAGTGCGATAATAACAGATAACGGTGTCGGCTTTAACACCGCGGCTATTGATAGTTTTGATGGTATTGGTTTAAAGAATATAGCCGCGCGCGTTGAATACCTTAAAGGTACTGTAAATTACCACTCTGCCCCCGGCGCCGGTACCAGCTTACATGTATGGGTGCCGGTGTAAAATAAATACATCATTTGTAGTATTGATGCGTTGCGTCATTTAGCGTCAATTAGCAGTTATATACCCCAATTAGATAACTGCAATTGAACCGCTTATTCCTGTTGTTATTATTCGTACCCACCATTGGGCTGGCGCAGCGCAACTATTCTCCCGATAGCTTGCTGGCACTTTTGCCGCGCGCCACCAAGCCCGACACTACAAGGGTTAATCTTTTAAACAAGATTGGAGATCTTTTAACCCACGCACGCGCCAACGAAGGCTTCAAATATGCCGAAGAGGCAATGACGCTAAGTCGGAAATTAAATTACAAAGAAGGATTAGCAACAGCTTATTATAACCGGGGCGAGATGTTGCTCAATACCAATAAAATGGACTCGGCGAGGGTTGATTTTGAAACCGCTGTTAAGCTTTACAGAGAACTTAAGAATTTGCGCGGAATGGCCTTGGTATACAATGATATCGGTACATTATTGAGAATACAGGGTAAGCAAAGCCAGGCAATAAAATATTTTCAACAGGCTGCCACAATGTTCGAAAAGGTGAATGACCTGGAGGGAAGTTCGGATTGCCTCACCCTGATTGCTAATAACTTTAACCAGCTCAATAAGTTTGATAAGGCCCTGGCTACCTATAAAAAAACGTATGCGCTACGGGTGAAGATCAACAAAATGGCAAAGGCCGCCCAATCACTCGCCGGTATTGGGCTAACTTATAGAAATATGCAGTTGTATGCCAAAGACGATAGGAATTTTAAGTTGGCTATACAATATATGATGAAAGCCCGCAAGGCATTTATTGAAGATAATCTTAGGTTAAACATCGCACTTATTGATAAGGAAATAGGCGTAACCTATCTACAGCAATCGCAGTATGATAACGCATTAAATCACTTATTGGAGGCGGAAGAACGCTTTAAGGCACTGGATTATAAAAGAGAATTAGGGGGGCTATACAGGGCTATAGGCCAAAGCCACCTATATTTGAAACACTTTCCAAAAGCTAAAGAATATATTGACAGGGCGCTTGAGGCAGCCATTGCTGAGCAATATCTGCAACACATTGAAGAATCTTATGAATCAATGTATAATTACTATAAGCTAACAGGAAATACGGGATCAGCTCTTATCTATCATGAAAAATGGATGGACGCGAAGGACTCACTTATTGAACGCAGTAATTTTGATAAAGTGCTGGAAATAACCCAAAAGTACGAGACTGAAAAAAAAGAACAGGAAATTAATATCCTCAATAAAGAGAATACAATCCAAAAACTTTCAATAGCCAAGCAAAAAACTACTTTGGGGATAGTAATAGGTATATCAGCTGTCGCGTTCCTTTTTGCAAGTTTGTTATATAGTCGCAGTAAGAACAAACAGAAAATACTTTTGCAGGAACACAAATTAGAACAACGTGCAGAGTTGACAAGGGCGGTGATTGAAGCGGAAGAAAAGGAACGTACCAGAATTGCAAGCGATTTGCACGATGGGGTGGGTCAATTATTCTCTGCTGTTAAAATGAATTTGAATGGCCTTATGGAACGTGTAGATATGCCACGCGATGAGGACCGGTTTTTGGCCGAAAAAACCCTGGC
>CAMLFI010000061.1 GCA_946479225.1 uncultured Mucilaginibacter sp.
TTAGTTCATCCAATTGTATCGGCTTGCCCAGATAATCATTCATTCCGGCTTCCAGGCACGCTTTCTCGTCTCCTTCCATAGCAGCTGCGGTAAGGGCAATGATTACCGGCTGCTTCACTACGGTTTGGCGGATCAGCTTGGTAGCTTGCAGACCGTCAACAACAGGCATTTGCATATCCATCAGAATAAGATCGTAATCCTTCCGGCAGGCTGCTTCAAGTGCTTCCTGTCCGTTAGCGGCTAAATCCGGCTGATAGCCGAGTTTTTGCAGGATATGCACGATCACGTGCTGATTCATCGGGTTATCTTCGGCTACAAGCAGGATATATGGATATCGTTGGCTAAAATCTGCCGACAATTTTTTTGGAGCTGCCGGTGCGGAAAACGCTATCGCCCTGTTTTGCAGCGCACTTAAAACCTGTTTGCTCAGGATATGCTGCCTGATAGGTTTAGTCATTACTGACACGAACAAGGCCCGGGCATCATCTTTAAATTCTTCGCCGATAGAACTCAGCAGGATAACGGGGACCTGCGGATATAGCTCTCTGGTTTTTGTTGCCAGCATCATGCCATCCATGCCGGGCATTTGCATATCGGTGATAATCAGATCGATATCTTGACCGGTTGCCAGTTGCGCAAGGGCTTCATCGCCCGAGGCTGCAAGGACCGGCACCAGTTTCCAGAATTCAAACTGGCGTTTCAGTATGGCGCGATTGGTTTCATTATCATCTACAATCAATATGCGCTTGCCTTCCTGCTCGCCCATACTATAATAAGTGTAAGGTACCAGCACCTTGGTGCCTTTGTTGGTGCTTACTGTAAAAGAAAAAGTAGAACCTCTGTCCGGCTTGCTTTTAACACTGATCTCGCCCCCCATAAGCCGTACCAATTTTTCAGAAATGGCAAGCCCAAGGCCGGTGCCACCATATTTACGGGTGGTAGAAGCATCTACCTGCGAAAAGGCTTTAAATAGATATTCCAGCTTGTCTTCCGGGATACCGATACCTGTATCGCGAACCTCAAATAGCAACTCCATTGTGCCGTCGGTTTCGTTTTTTTCCAGGTGCACACAAACACAAACCTCGCCATGCTCTGTAAATTTCATGGCATTGCCCACCAGGTTTATCAATACCTGGCGCAGGCGTAGCTGGTCGCCAACTATCTGCAGCGGAACATCTTCATCTATTTGGTATACCAGATCCAGCCCGGCTTTTGCCGCACGCGTACCAAACATATCCAGCACGTCCTCTACACACCGGCGCAGGTTAAAATCCTCACGTTCAAGTTCCAGACTCCCGGATTCGATCTTCGAGAAATCAAGAATATCGTTTATAACACTCATCAATGTATCGCCGCAGGTGGTAATCGTATCTGTGAACATCTCCTGCTCTTCAGATAGGGGAGTCTCCCGCAACAGTGCCGCCATACCAATCACACCATTCATCGGCGTGCGGATCTCATGGCTCATGGTGGCCAAGAAGATGCTTTTGGCCTGGTTTGCCCGCTCTGCTTCGCGGCGGGCCTTGTCCAGTTCAATGTTAGCCGCCTGCAGCTGTTCATTAGCTTTCCGAAGCACACCCTCATTACGTTTGCGTTCCATAGAAAGCTGAGCTTCTTTTTGCAGTTCAGCCATTTCAAGGGTTTGGTTGATCTGGCGCTCGTTTATATTTTTGAGCATATATGCCCATAAGCCACAAATAAAAAATATTACAGCTGCAAGCAAAATGTGGATGATGAAAGTTTGAAGCGTAAAATAGTCAAGCTGGGTAAAATATACCTTTGTAAGGCCGGTATCCTGCAAATAGCCAAAAACCGCATGATGAACCAGAACAATGATCATTATTGGCAATTGCAATTGCCATTTCTGATAAGTTATGAGTAGCGCACTACCTATAAAGGCGAAAAAGTGCATTTCAAACATACCATGCAATTGGTAAATATATTGGGCCATAAATATACCCAGCACAGCACTCAGTACATACTGATACAGATCCGAATCCGGCAGGGCAATCTTAGCTGAATAATAGGCTATTATACAAAAACTACCGGTTCCCAGCGCAATTAGCCAGGTATCGTAATATACTGCAAAGGTGAGGCCGATCACAAAATAGCCCGCCAGGAAATAATTCATCAAACGGTCTGATCTTTCCTTTACGTCGAAAAGATAGTCGCGTGCAGCGTTGTCGGCGGTTAAGGATAGAGAAGCATTCATCGTAACATTATTAAAGAATCAGCAATTAATTGGGGCAACCCGGCAAACTACAACCGTAGGCCCTTACAGCCAGCGGATTGTTTACCGTTGAAAAATGAGTCTGTTCCTGTAAAAATTCAGTCAGGGCAATTTTGGCATAGCTTGTTTTTTCGTCTGTGCAATACCTGCTGCTGTTATAGTTGCCCCGATAAACCAATCGGTGCCGGTCATCCAGTAAAACAGCTTGCGGCGTTGAATAAACGCCGCATGATTTAGCCAGAACCGTTTGGTCAAATAAAACCGGTAGTTTAAGATCGTATTTATCTTTTATTGCCTTAGCGCTGAACTTTTTCGGGCTGACTACCACCACCACGAAATTCATCTGATCGCCATATTGTCTCACTAAAGATTTAAAATGATCCATATTGAAACGGGAACAGGGGCATTCCGGGTTAAAAAAATGGAGGAATAATGGCTTGTTGTGGTAAACCTGCAGCGGGCTCGTCAAACTGATTGTTTTGCCTGTTTTAACAGGTTTATAATCTTTAGGGACAGGGGTTGGTAACTGGTAAACCCAATCGTTATACCAAAAAAGAGCCCCAATTGCCGATAACAACAGCAATAACCATATTAACACCAGCGTCTTTTTTATCTTCCTTCTTACCGGCAACTTTACAAAGCTTTATTGATAAATTATAGCAACTAAATATAAATATTTTTTCGCGGACTATAATAAGTTTGATGTTAATTTATTGAACCATTGCTATTAGATGGATTTTGCAGGCCAAAACACCTTTTAGCTACTTACGAATAGAGGCTTGTATAGCCAGGAAAATGCGCCCACAGATTTTAAAAGGAGTATGTTAATGAACACCTAGCGCATTGAAAAAGTGTGGAAAGGCAAATCATAAAACAAACCGGCATAAGCACGAAATGACGGCTGAGGTTGCGTTGCATTGTTCAGACTGCGTAATTGTGGGGTTAGCTGGCCTCCTACAGAGACGCTCAACGGAATACCTTTAATACCATAGCTTAAACTTAAACCCGGCGCAAGTAGCTGGCCTACACTGAAATTTTGAGGCAAGGGGCCATCATTGCCGTTGTTGATACGATAAGACGCTACCGCACCTATATCTACAATAGACAGGTTTAATGAAAAACTTGCACCGTTTAGCGATTTAAGTTTTCCGGCCCTGCCAAGAAATGATTTTTCCGAAATTACTTTCTCTTTTCTGTGAAAGCCCCAGTTAAATGAAACCCCGATTGGAGCTGAAATACCAAACACTGGTTTTATGGTATTTTGAACCCATTCAGATCCAAAATATGCCCCCAAATAAGCGTTAAAACTAACCGAAGCGCGTGTATTCCGTTTAATTAAGTAGGAGCTTGGTTGCACCGCATAAGTTTCTATTACAGCACTTAGTTCAGTGCTTTTTTGAGCACTCAACACGTCAGTCCAAAACTGGCCAATGCGCGACAGATTATTGATAAATGCGTTATTAATTAATTTATTGCCCTGCGGCAGCACTTTGGCATTGTTATATAAACGCAAAATTTGCTCATAAAAGGCATCAGCAGAAGCGCTTGTTAAAATTTCTTTAGCACCCTCCGTTGCAAAAATTTCTTTTGCGAGAGTTTTTAATTGATCTACGTCGCCGGGCTTATGTTCACCTGATATCAAGATATCCGTTTTAGCAAAATTTTGGATCATGTTAGCGAAAATGGCCGATTGCTTATCCTTATCAAGTTTCCAGGTTTTTACCAGTAAAGACGCTGCAGAAAACCGCTGTGGTGTAAGTGTAACTATAAGCTGCAATGATTCATGTACCATGGCCGAGTAATTTTTTTGCTCAACCTGACGGTAAATATTAAGACAATTTTCGGCCACCTTAAAAAATGCAGCATGATCGGCAGCTACCGATTTTATAATAGTGCTGTTGTTAGCGGTTTTCAATAATTCTCCCAGCACATCCCAAAATACCGATGAGTTGTTCTGAATTTTGTTACTATCAGAACCTGGCTGAACGGCAGTCTGATTGAAATTATTGACCAGCGTTAGTATATTGTTTAAATAGCGCCTGAGTGTTGCTACCTGTGCCTGATTGTCCGGCGAAAATGTATCTCTGAATCTTGAGAAAACGTCCGGATACTTGGCGGCCAGCATGCCAAGCATTATTTTCATCTCGTTCACATTCAGCTGATCTAAGGCATCCGGTTTTATTAATACATATTTACCAATATCGTCTTTCGTAACGCATTCCTGGAAAACCATTTTCAAAGCTTTAAAAGTATCGTTGATGTAGGGCGTACGCAGCGAGTCGGGGTTGGCTGCATAATAGTTAACCATTGCCGGTAACGTGGTGCGCATTTTTACCCTGTTTGCTATTTGTATAATATCAATAAAGACATTGAAGGCTGATGACCTGATTATTTCAGGCCTGTTTTGGATGTAAGCGCCGTGCGCAACGTTATTAGGCAGATCTACCAGATCTTCGGCTATGGCATGTGACCATAGCCTGCCAAATTTAGGTAACTCGTAAATAGGGTACTCACCAAGAAGGGCATAGGTGTGCGGAAACATATCCAATAATAAAGGTTGTTTGGCAGCCTCCGACCGGATTTTTTGAAAAAACACCATGAGCAGATCTTTTTTGGCATGCTCAATTAATAATATCGCCACTGCATCTACCAATTTCATCTCTACAGTATTTGATCCGCTGACGATGCTTTTTTCAGCTTCGGGCAATAAAGTAGCCTGAGGAATTTGACCAATAGCTGTATTAATTGCCGCAGCGTCAAGTACCGGGATGCCACCTGAGCCTCTGGATGTTAGGAAACTCTGCATCACATTGGGTTTATTGGTGAGTATCAGATCAACAATTATTTTTAACCTGTCAATTGCGGTGGTAAGGCTGGTATAATCTGTAAAATGTAATTGGTAATCGGTGAGTTTGATTATTGCACCATCAAGTTCATCAATATTTAAAAGGCCTCCCTGCGCCAACAATGAGTCAATGCTGTGACTAAATTGAGCTTTGAATTTAGATGTAATGGCAGTATCAAGATTGTTTTTAATAGGTTTAATAGTTAGCATCAACGCCGTTAATTGATCGAGCTTGCCTTGTTGGTCAACCAATTTTTTAACATCCGGAAATTTGTTTTTTAAGTAATTGAGTACAGTAGCCAGTTTTGTTGCATTATCCGTGTATTTATTCGCCAATTCATTAAGCTCTGATATGGTAGTGCCTGCGGCATCAAAATCTGTTTTTGTAAGATTAGAAGCCATGTATACTGCAAGTTTTGAATAATCGCGAGATTTTAAAGTCTTTTCTACGATAAGGGCAAGTTCCGCACCAAAAGTTTTTTTGATATCTGCTAATACATCAATATTTCGGTCGGCATAATAGGATAAAATAACCCCGGTAAGCTTTCTGGCTGAAGTGCCGCTTTCATTTAGCTTCGCGTCATCAATCAGGCGTTTTATGTTTTGTATATCAGTAAACGCGTTTACGGATTGCGCGTGTATATTGCCGGCGAAAAGTTCAAACAGGCAAATTAATAGAATCTTTTTCATGCGATATATAAGGTTGGTTGATTATAATATTGTAGTTCAATTAAATAAGCTGTCCGATTGTATATAAGATCAAAAATGCGAAGATTGAAGTTCAAAGCCACAAATGTTTCTTCGGAGTGCTGGCAATTAGACAAACAGCCAAAATGAGGATTAGAGTTCGGTTCAATCGAATCATTGCAAACAAGTTAGGTATGGCTAATATAATGCTTTTGTTATTAAACTGAAAGTTTAAAGGGGAAATGTATTAGCAAAAGGCCAACCCGTCTTTTCCTCAAAACGTCTTATATTCGCCTATGCTAAACCAGGAAGATCTTCAATTTTACATCTCTATTTTAAAGGGTGTAAACATTGCAGATGTTTACCGGCTTTTTAAAACGGCAAAAATAAAAAAACTTCGCGCCGGAGAGATTTATATTCACGAGGGGTCTACTTCAACAAAAATGGGCCGAATAAAAAGCGGCCTTATCAGAGGGTATCAGCTTAAACCCGATGGCCGTGATGTAACAATCACATTGAGTTGGGAAAACCAGTTTGTAGGCTCATACGACAGCATTGCATGGCAAAAGCCTTCGCGTTTTATATTTGAGGCCGTAGAAGATACCACGCTTATGGAAATGGACTATACGGTAATGCAGGAGTTTGCTGATCGGAATGCGGCTATTGGCGCTAACCGCTCCAATATCCAATTGCGAATGATGGAGAAGGCCATACATAGGATTGAATCATTTGTGTTGATGACACCAACAGAAAGGTACCTAAAACTGGTGCAGGACAAACCTGACATAGTTAACCGGGTGCCTGATAAACACCTGGCCACATATTTAGGTATTACGCCGGTTTCGCTCAGCCGCATTCGTAAGCGGATTGCCAAAGGTCAACTACATTAATTAGCTTTTGTTAATTTTTTTGTGGCAGCGCAGCGTTAGGTTTGTAATACATTAACCCCTAGATCACCATGAACACAAAGTACAACTTACCCAATGGAGTAACCAGGCTACAGAGCCTTACAAGCTCCTATAAAATACTGACCGATCCCATAGCCCTTGTTACCATGCGGATGAAGCGCTTTGGTGGTACTTATTCGGCCGTTATTCCGGGAAAGGGCCGGGTTATACTTACGCAGGATGGTGATTTTATTAATTATGTACTTCGCGAGCACCACACAAATTACCAAAAGGCCGATTTAGGTAACGCAGAGGCTGTTAAGCAGTTTGGAAGCAGCCTGCTTTTTACCAATGGCGACGACTGGCGCCGGCAACGGCGTTTGATACAGCCGGCTTTTCATCATGGCAGTATACAACAGTTGTATAATACGGTTATCAATACCATTAACGCATCTTTAATAAGTTTTCCGCAGGGAGATAACATAGACGTTTATCCATTAATGCGCCAGCTTTCTTTTTCTGTTTTGATCAACTCGCTGTTTAATATTAGTATTTCGAAGCAGTTAACGGATGAACTGAGCAGCGCCTTTATAGATATGCAGGCCTTTATGTTGAAAGATATTTTTCATCCGTTTAAAAAACTGATGTACCCTTTTACAGGCGAAGAGAAAAAGGTAGCCGAGCGATGGGTAGGCATCAGAAAAATGCTCAAGGAAATTGTTGACCGAAGAAGAGCAGATGACCAACCACATAACGACCTGCTAAATATGCTGCTAAGCGCAAGGTATGAGGATACCGACGAAGGCATGGATGACGATCTGCTGATAAGCGAGCTTTTGGTACTGTTGTTTGCCGGGCACGAAACAACCGGTGCTACGGTTTCGTGGCTGTTATATCTGATATCATCAGATAAGAAGGTTTTAGAAAAGATTACAAACAGGATAGCGGAAATTGATATAATGGATAGCCCGCGCGATAGTTATATAAACGCTGTTATAAGTGAAGGCATGCGCCTGTACCCGGCAGTTTGGTTAAGCGAGCGGTTAACTATAAATGATGATGAGTTTAAAGGTTATAGTTATCCGGGTGGTACCAATATTTTAACTTATTTGTATGGGATGCACCGCAGTGCAGCATATTGGGAAGATCCTGAAACATTTAACCCGGAACGCTTTTTAACAGTGGAAGAGACCATCAACAAAAACATTAAAAATTACTATCCGTTTGGTGCGGGACCAAGGATGTGTATCGGCAATAACTTTGCTATGGCCGAGATTGCGTTTATTTTGCATGCCATTTTCGATGCTTTTGAAATAAAACCTACAGTAACCCCCAAAGCATGGCCCTTACTCACCATGCGCCCACGAGAGGTTATTCTAAATATTAAAAGGAAATGATGGCAGCTTACAGGTATAAGTAGCATCAACTCAAAACATTTGGCGTTTTAATTGTTATAATAATAACATTTACCACCTACCATACAGCGGATAGCTTAAGTTTTCTTCTACTTATCCCATCAACCATATATTAGGTTAAATAACCTGTTTTGAATAAACGTATTTTAATTTTAGACGATAACCGGGATATACTGGATATTGTTACCGAGGCACTTACCTACGAAAACTTTGATGTTTTTGATATCTGGCTGGGTAGCATGTTGTTTAATGCCGTACGCGATTTTAAGCCTGATCTGATATTACTTGATCATCGTTTATCTGATGCCAAGGGAAGCGACCTTTGTCATCAGTTAAAGCAGATGCCTGAGTACAAACATATTCCCGTTATAATATTCTCGGCCTACATAAATCCCGGCGACGTTTTAACAGCTGGCTGCGAGGGCTATCTATATAAACCCTTTGATCTGGACGAGCTGTTTACCATGGTACGGAAATATTTACCCGCTGCAAAGGAGGTATCCTGATGAAAAATGAACACTTTAAGCTGTGCCTTTACATAGCCGGCGACTCCTATAAATCTAAAACTGCAATTGAAAACCTGAAGAAGTATTGCGCGGAGCATTTAAATGGCGCTTATACCATCGAGGTTATTGACTTGATAAAACACCCTCACCTGGCCGAAGGTGAACAAATAGTTGCTACACCCACGCTTATAAAAAAGCTGCCAACGCCTGTACGGATAATGGTTGGCGACCTATCACAGGAGAACCAGTTCCTGGTAGGGCTAAACCTGATTCCGTTGTAAGTCGGCCTGTGCAACAAGTATTTAAAAAATATTATCTTTACGCCAAACCCAGACAGCGTGAGAAAGAAAATATTGATTATTGAGAATGACAAGGATATTAGAAGCATTATCGAATTTATTCTTGACGAACAAGGGTTTGAGACCCTGAGCATACCTGAACCGAGCAATCTTGACGAAATAATTCCCTTTAAACCTGAGTTGATCCTTTTGGATGAATTTATTAATAACCGTCCCGGTCATCGCCTGTGTAAAAAGATAAAACAGGTAGATCCTTTAAAGAATATTCCGGTTATTATCCTGTCAACCGCTAACGATATTGAACTGATAGCCACAGAGTGTAACGCTAACGATTATATCAGCAAGCCTTTCAATTTGTCGGATATGATAGATAAGGTTATTCGCCTGGTGAACCATCAGCCGCTGGCATATTGAGCCGGATGTCTGTTATTTCTCTAATTACTTCTTATCAACCCAAGGCTGAAAGGCTAAGCTGCTGCCTGAGGTAAATTGCATTACATATTTAGGCTTAGCGGATGTGCCCCGCGTAGTAATGAAGTTGTAGGTATAAGTTTTATACAAAACCGGAGCGCCTATTTCCTTGATCTGGATCACTAAAATGTATTCGCCGGGTATAACTTTCTCAGTGTATTCGGTAACTGCATATTGGGCATAAATTGGCTTGGTAGCCAAATACCTGTCTATCGCATCTTCGTCGCCAATAACCGTAGTCTGACTTGGGGTTAAAAGAAAAAAATTGGCCGTCGCCTTATTCCCATCAATATAAGCAGCTGCATTTATGGTTGCCAATTCAACGTCTTTTCGGTTACAACCTGCAAATAACCAGACAAGCAAAAAAAACATTAAAAATGTCCTCGCTTTGCTTAACCGGAGTAATAAGATAGATGCATTCATGTTTTAATTTTTGTGATGATAACCCACGTGCTGTATTTCGCTTCTAAGATAGCGCATGTATCACAGCCATCCAATTCTGGTTTAACTTTTCATTCGTTTTTCTCTTGCTCACGCCTACTGATTTTTTATTGGTATTATCATTTTCAATAATGACCGCCGTCATTTAATATCAACATCAATGCCATT
>CAMLFI010000062.1 GCA_946479225.1 uncultured Mucilaginibacter sp.
CACTTTGGCTCTATACAGTTAATTTTAAGTATACAGCCTTGGTTTTTCGACCAGATTCGTCCCAATCATAAGCCTGTTTAATATGTCTGTAGGCATTTTCCTCTATGTATGATAACATTTTGGTATTACCTGCTACATAAGCTATCTTTTCGGCAAGAGCAGTGGCATTTTCGCTTTCAAATAAAAATCCATTCTCACCATCATTTATCAAATCAGAAAATGCCGGAATATCCGATGTTAGCACCGCCCTGCCGTGGCTCATGGCCATCAATAACACACCGCTTTGAAATATTTCTCGGTATGGCAACACTAACAGGTTTGCGTCATTAAAATAGTCCCACATCTCTTCGTTCGGGATAAACCTGATATTAAGTATCAACATGTCCGCAATATTGTATTCATCAATCATTTGCTGATACTCGTCAAAAATCCCTTTCCACACCCTGCCTGCGATAGTTAATTTAACTTTAATGCCCTTGCTTTTAAGTATAACC
Source organism: uncultured Mucilaginibacter sp. (assembly GCA_946479225.1). The sequence goes on from CAMLFI010000062.1 coordinate 495, forward strand.
AGTGCTTTAAGTAAAACATCAAGCCCCTTCACTTTCTTTATTTGTCCAAAAAATAACATACGCACTTCGCTGTCATCAATCTTTTGTGGTTCAACTCTTTTTATAAAAGGTATGTAATTACCATGGGCAACAACATTGTAGTTATCAGCCGCATGAATGCTATTAATTACCTCGTAGCTATAAGAGTTGTGTATAATAATTTGGTCAATTCTGCTTAGCAATTTCTTCTCGGCAGATGCAGGAAGGCGGTCGCCCGTGAAGCTTGTCACATCGTGGAGTGTGGCTACTATTTTAAAGCCTAATAACTTACAAATAAATGCACTAAAATAAAAAAGCCAGTCTACATGAAATATCATAAAATGCAGCACATGTATGTTGTTTCTTTTTGCTAAAAAGAATGTTTTCAACAAGCCAATAACATACTTATAAAGTTTTAAAACTTTTCCCTTTTTTGCCCAGATGTTTGAAAAGTAATACAAGGTATTTACCCCGTCATGTTCAATTTTTTGTGTAGCAGCCGAAGTAATGTAATAGACTTCAACATTTGCTTTTGATAAACCAATTGACAGACCATAATTATAATAATTATCGGCATGCCCGCCTACGGGGTCAATTATTGCTATTTTTAAATCTTTCATACAATCGCGTATTCGTGCTTATAAATGTTAAATTTATAATTTATTTGGCAATGATATACTTTTATAATAACGATTTATTGTTTTTTTTAATCTTTTTGTAAAGATCGGTTTTTTTATTTATTTTTACATTATATACAACTTAAGGTGATTTTTAAACCAACCGTTTTAAACTGTAGTCATTAAATGATAATTAGATCAAAAGCACCTTTGCGTCTTGGATTGGCTGGTGGAGGAAGTGATGTATCCCCGTATAGTGATATATATGGAGGCCTTATTTTAAATGCGACAATTGACTTATATGCATATTGTACCATCGCTGTTACTGATAGCAAACTAATTGAGATAAACGCGGCTGATATTGAGCAGCAAATAAGTTATCCGATATCGGATAATTTACCAATCGACGGTAAGCTCGATATTATAAAAGGTGTGTATAATCGACTTGTAAAAGATTTTAAAATTACCAATTTAACAGGTTTCAGAATAACAACTTATTCTGATGCTCCTCCAGGTAGTGGTTTAGGATCGTCATCTACTATGGTTGTTGCCATTGTAAAGGCTTTTGCAGAATGGTGGAACCTCCCCTTGGGTGAATATGACATTGCACATTTGGCATATGGAATCGAGCGTATTGATCTGTTACTTACCGGAGGCAAGCAGGATCAATATGCAGCGACTTTTGGAGGGTTCAATTTTATGGAGTTTTTAAAAGAGGAAAAAGTAATCGTAAATCCTCTACGTATTAAACGCTGGATAATTGATGAACTTGAAGCTTCAATGGTATTGTTCTTCACGGGAGCATCTCGGTCATCCGCTAAAATAATTGAGGATCAGCAAAAAAACACTTCACAAGGTAATGTAACTGCCATTTCTGCAATGCATAATATAAAGCAAAGTGCAATCGACATGAAAGAAGCGCTGCTTAAAGGTGATATTGCAAGCTACGCGAGTATTTTGGGAAGCGCATGGGTAGAGAAAAAGAAAATGGCTCACTCTATTACAAACAACTCCATTGATTTAATATATGATACGGCTATTGAATCAGGAGCATTAGCCGGTAAAGTATCGGGCGCGGGCGGAGGCGGTTTTATGATGTTTGTTGTTAATCCCGAAAAAAAATTAAATGTAATTAACGACCTTAAAAAATTTAACGGTACTGTCGTGCCGTTTCATTTTAGCGAAGGAGGTTGTCATGGCTGGAAAATCTATCAATAAAAATTAAAATATGCTGTCCATTGTAGAATCTCAGGTGCAAGCCTCAATTGATGTTAAAACTGCGGTATTAAAAGATACTCAGCTGTTAAAACAAATAGCAGAAGTCTCTGCCGTTATAAGTCGTGCTTATAAAAACAATAAAAAAACTTTGCTTGCTGGCAACGGTGGCAGTGCGGCAGATGCACAGCATATTGCCGGAGAGTTTGTTAGTCGTTTTTATTTTGACAGGCCAGGACTTTCATCGATAGCGCTAACCACAGATACATCTGTTTTAACAGCTATTGGTAATGACTACGGTTATGAAAAATTATTTGCGCGGCAACTGCAAGCTATCGGCAACGAAGGAGATGTTTTTATAGGAATATCAACCTCAGGAAACTCGCCAAATGTAATTAAAGCTTTAGAGCTGTGTAAGGAAAAGGGCATTATAAGTGTCGGATTAACCGGCGTAACGGGTGGTAAAATGTCTGATTTGTGCGATTACTGTATCAAAGTCCCCTCCGGCGAAACGCCTAGAGTTCAAGAAGTTCATATTTTAATAGGACATATTATCTGTTGCATTGTAGAGGAAGAAATATTTCCAGATTTTAAACCTGTTAAGTAATGGAAGCTATTGTTTTGGCCGGAGGCCTTGGCACTCGGTTAAGATCTGTAATCACAGATGTGCCTAAACCGATGGCACCGGTAGCTGATCGCCCTTTTTTAGATTATATTTTATATTACTTGAAAGCTAACGGTATTACGCGCGTGGTGTTGGCCGTTGGATACAAGTGGGAAGTAATACGCGACTATTACAAAAATGCCGAAGCAGCTTTCGGTTTGGATATACATTATAGTGTTGAGGTTGATCCATTGGGCACAGGCGGTGCGATTTTTAAAGCTGCTGAAGGGATCAAAGCAGATGATTTTTTTATAATAAACGGCGATACCTATTTTAACATTCCGTTAAATGAGTTAAGAACGTTGGCTATTAATAAAGGCGCAGATTTAGCAATTTCGTTAAAAACAGTAACTAATTCCAACCGCTATGGCTCTGTGGAGCACTCAGAAGATGGTAGGATTACTTCTTTCAAAGAAAAGGATATTGATGGAAATCTTTCGTCGGTTGAAATAAATGGAGGAATTTATTTTGTTAAAAAGGATGTAGTGACCAGATTTGCATTCCCGGACAAATTTTCGTTTGAAACCGATTTTATGCAAAGTAAATTGAATGAAATAAATGCTTATAGCAAAACATTTGATTCCACATTTATAGACATTGGCATTCCTGATGATTATTACCGGGCGCAAGAAATTTTTAAAAATGTCATCACGTAAAAAGTTTGATACCTTGTTCTTAGATAGGGATGGCGTATTAAATAGAAAAATAGATAACGGCTATGTGCTTGATTTTAACCAGATTGAAATAATGGACGGTGTGCCCGAATTTCTAGCATATGCCAAAAATTATTTTGAACGGTTTATAGTCGTAACAAATCAGCGTTGCGTTGGCAGGGGATTGCTCTCTATAGAAAAGTTAACACTTATAAACTCACGCATAAATGAGTTAACAGGGGCATTAATTGATTGCTTTTATGTTTGCCCACATTTGGACGAGGATAATTGTGATTGTCGCAAACCTAAAGATGGTTTATTTGTTAAAGCGCAAGCGGATCTTAGTATCGTATTTGAAAACTCTTGGATGATAGGTGATTCAGAATCAGACATGATACCAGCTTATAAGCATAATATATACACGGTATTTATTTCTCAAAAGGAAAGCCAATTTGCAAATAAGAAAGTATCGGTAATAAGTGATTTGCAAGGCGGCTTCTAAAGCAACAATATGCATTTCTCCTATAATCTGGCTGTATAAAAAACGTTATCTTATAAAAAAACGTCATTTGCCTTTAACATTAAATGTGGCGGCACATCTTCAAATTTGTTTTCGTTATGCGGTATCTTTTGCTAATAGCCATTGTTTTAATAGGTAATACCTATTGCCTTGCTCAAACGGTTACTGTGTATCCAACCCCAGAAAAAAATTTTAATAAAGTCTCGGATATGTTTTTGGTGAGCATAATCCAAAATGATGCCATTAAAAAGAGTTTTATTTATAAGGCTTCCGCAGGAAATGGAAGTGTACGCGAGTATGGCAGGGAACAGAAGAATAGTGTACATTTTACCACATTTTCCTTTTTTGGCGATGTTATCGTTAAGGTAACCAAGCTTAATTCAAAGGCAAGTTCGGCAACAATACGACCGAGTCGTTTAAATTTGGGCACAATACGTTCAACAACTGATGGAGAAAATCAAACAATTTCATTTAAATTGAGCCGGCCCGAAAAACTGTCTGTTGAGTTTGATGATGATCTAAATTTCAAAAACCCGTTAATGATTTTTGCGGACAGTTTGGAAAAAATTGAAGATGTTCCGAAAATAAATGATGCGGGAGTTTATCTTGTAACAGATTCATCCAACCTTTCTGATTTACCGGCAAATAAAAGTATAGTTTATTTTAAGCCTGGTGTTTATACAATTGATAAGTGGGAAATTCCATCTTCTGTAAAGCAGGTTTATATTTCTGGCGGTGCCTATGTGAAAGGATATTTATATAGCACCACGCAAAGACGTGGTTTAAAAATTAATGGCCGCGGTATTCTTACGGCAGATGGATATAAATATCACTATCCTGACGGCAAAATGATAGTTGACGACAAAAATTATTTTGCTTTTTATATGATGATTTTTTTACAAGGGGGGCAAAATTATGTTGTTGATGGTATAACAATAACGGAGGCTACAAATTTCAATATTTTTTTAGACGCTTCCAAATCCTTAATAAACAATGTGAAAATCATTTCTTTCAGATATAACAATGACGGAATGAGCATTAATAATCACTATAATACTATTAATAATTGCTTTATAAGAACTAACGATGATGCTATAACGATGTCGGGTACCAATCATAGTTTTTCAAATATGATTTTTTGGCAACTACAAGGCAGTATCTTTCAATTAGGTTGGAAGCCAAACACAATAAGGAACGTGAATATTTTAAATTGTGACGTGATACATGATTATGGGACGGTTTCAGACCAAAATGTAGGTTTTATAAATTCCATGAATTATAATACTTCTGATAAGCCTGTGCTTATAAGTGATTTCTTGGTGAGCAATATTTATTTTGACACTCCTATAGCCAGATTTTTAGATATCAGGGGACAAAGGAATTTTAAGCTAAAGGATTATGATGCAAGCAATACCTTTCAGCCGTGGGTGTACAAAAACTTCGTTATCAGCAACATACATCTTAACCAACCCTTGCCAAAAACACCGCTCGTGTTTTTTTACGGCTTTGATGAAAGTAATTTTTCGTCAAACTTTACAATCCAGAACTTTTATATAAACAACGTAAAGATATTAAAGTCAGAAAAAAACAACAGTCCGTTTGTTGATGCAAAAAACATAATCAATTTCCAGATCAAATGATCAAGAGAAGTTTGATGCTCCCACCTTTTTGTTTTATGGTAATTATTGTTGTTTTTTTTAAACTATTCAAAGTTGTCGAACATTTTAACAATTAGCGAAATTTGAGCGAAAATGACTTTGATTAGTATTTTAATAATTATTTTGATTTTTTTATAAAAAAATCAAAATAAACTTGCGCTTTTATTTGAAATTTTTTTATTTTTGGGTGATCAATCTATCCAAAAACATGCGCCTTGCAATAGTTGGCATTCGTGGTTTACCAAATAATTATGGCGGTTTTGAAACCCTAGCCGAATATTTGGTTGACTATCTTTCTCACGATATTGATATAACAGTTTTTTGTTCATCCAAGGATATGGACAGTAGGTTGACAGATTACAAAGGAGCTAAATTAAAATACGTTGGCATAACATCGCACGGCTCATTAGGAATTGTCTATGATAGTATTTCGCTTCTAAAAGCAATATCGGGTTATGATGTAGTACTTTTTTTAGGTTTTGGCGGGGGATTTATAATGCCTTTTTTAAGTAGTAAAAGCAAGAAAAAAATTATTCTAAATATAGGTGGGCTTGATTGGAAAAGAAATAAATGGTCGCCCTTTGCGCAAAAGGTGATAAAAAAAGCTGAGGAACTTTTGGTTGAGAACAGTAACAAGATAATATCGGACAACCTGCTTATCAAAAAATATATTAACGATTCCTATAATAAGGAAAGTGAATTTATTGCTTATGGAGGCGATCAAGCTGTAAAAAGGGAAATTAACGATAGTTATATTGTGGATTATCCATTTTTAAAAAGCCCTTATGCTTTTACTGTGACGCGTATTCAGCAAGACAATAATATTGACATGATCTTAGACGGTTTTTCTCAACAGCAACAACTTCCGCTTGTAATTGTAGGAAACTGGAATAACTCTCAATACGGCATAGATACCAAGAAAAAATACATAAACAAACCAAATGTTATTTTACTTGACGCTATTTATGACAGAGAAAAACTGGATGTCTTAAGAAGTAATTGTAAAATTTATATACATGGACACTCGGCTGGCGGTACTAATCCATCGCTTGTTGAAGCTATGTTTTTAGAATTGCCGGTTTTTGCATATGCATCTGGCTATAACGAATGTACCACAGAAAATAAAGCGGTCTATTTTAAAGACACTGAGTCCCTTGTTGAATTGTTAAATTGTTATAAGGGTTTTGATTTAGATAAAATAGGAGCGCTATTGAGTGAAGTTGCCAGGAGAAGTTATATATGGAGTGATATAGCAAATAAATATAAAAAAGTTATTATTGATAATTATCGCAGCAGGTAATTATATATTTTATAAACGAGAATAAATCAAACTAATGATCAATGTAGCATTAATCGGCGCTGGAAAAATGGGTATATCTCACTTGTCAATTCTTGGCGCGCACCCAGATGTGGAAGTAGTTGGTGTTTGCGATACGTCAAAAATGGTGAATGATTTCCTAACTAAATATGGAAAATTTAAATGTTTCACAGATTACCAGAAAATGATAGATGAGGTACAACCGCAGGCTGTTGTTGTAGCGGTACCTACCAAGTTTCATTATACGGTAATTAAATATCTACTCGAAAGAAAAATAAGCGTTTTTGTTGAAAAGCCATTTTGCTTAAGTGCCGAGCAGGGGAAGGAGTTATTCGAACTTGCAGCCACCCAAAATGTAGTAAATCAAGTTGGGTATCACAACAAATTTATCGGGACATTTAGTGAAGTTAAACGTATTGTGAATAGTGGTGCATTGGGCGAGATCTATCATTTTGTGGGTGAGGCCTATGGCCCGGTAGTTGTTAAACCTAAGCAAGATACCTGGCGTTCCGATCCGTCTGAAGGAGGAGGATGTTTATTGGATTATGCATCGCACGTTATAGATCTGATAAATGATCTACTGTCACCGGTAAGCGGTGTAAAAGGGAGTTTGCTCAAATCCATATATTCAAACAAAGTTGAAGACGCAGTTTACTCACTTTTAGAATTGTCTAATGGCGTTTCGGGCGTTTTGTCAGTCAATTGGAGCGACGACACTTATAGAAAAATGTCAACAACCGTAACTATTGCGGGTACAAAAGGAAAAATTGTATCAGACGCTAATGAACTAAAAGTGTTTTTAAAAGACGGTGCCAGTTTAAAAGGATATTCGAAAGGTTGGAATCTAAGTTACATAACCGATCTTACCTCAGAGGTTGATTTTTACTTACGCGGCGAAGAATATTCTGCTCAAATGGACTACTTCATAAAAGCAGTAGCCGGCAGTGTTCCAAATTCAATAAATACATTTCAAAGCGCCTGGTATACAGATAATGCTATTGAATTGATTAAAAAAAGCTCAAAATAAATTAATGATGGAAAGAATTCTGTTTGGTGATAATCAATTTTTTGCAGTTAACCATATTTCTGATGAAAAATCAAGAGCGCAGTCTATCAAATTCAGAGAAGATAGTGCAATAGTAAAAACGCTTGACGATGCGCGTTCATTAGGGATAAATACATTTATGTGTACAACACATGATCGTATTGCCAATATTTGCGATATCGTAAGGAGTGAACCTGAAAAATACAAAGATTTTAAAATATTTCCGTGCATGCCCTATGCACATAAATATGCAAATGCTGTAACTGAATTGGGTATAGCGGGAACAATTAAGCAATATGTGCCCGGCAATTTATTTGGTACAATGTTTAAAGGCGGGATGGCTTTTTTATCAAAAGACTATTTATCAATAATGGAGCTATTGGTTGATGCTGAGATGAAAATGTTCAAAGGAATTAATACCCCTGTTATATTTCTTCAAAACGTTATTACTGATTTATTTCTCGGTCTAGGAGCTAACGAAATTCTTATTGAATTTAGCAAGTACATAGAAAAAAAATACAATGCTGAGGCTGGTTTTATTACAATGAATATGCCTAAGCTTTTGGATGTATTAGAAAATGGGGGCGTTAAGAATCCTATTATATGCTCTTCTATAAACAAAGTAGGATTTAGAATGTCAGGGGGGAGAGACATTTATGAAAAAACATTAAAAACACGAAAATTCAGAGCTATTGCTATGCAGGTTTTAGGAGGTGGAGCAATAGCACCGAAAGAGGCTCTTGAGTATGTTTGCCAACTGCCAAATATCGAATCAATTTTATTTGGAGCTTCGTCGAAGGCGAACATTGAAAATACAGTAGAAACTATTCATCATTTTGACTCAATAAAAGCTTAATGAGTGCAACTGCGTATCTTTGATATTGTATTGACATTCTAAGTATTATTTATAAATAGGTTTTATGACAAATAAAATAGCTTTAATAACTGGTGTAACAGGCCAGGATGGCGCTTACCTTACAGAGTTATTGATATCTAAAGGGTATGAAGTTCATGGCATAAAACGGAGAAGCTCACTTTTTAATACTGATAGAATCGATCATTTATATCAAGATCCTCATGATAGTAATATAAACTTGGTTCTTCATTACGGAGATTTAAGTGATAGTACTAATTTAATACGCATCATCCAACAGGTTCAACCTGATGAAATTTATAATCTGGGCGCTATGTCTCATGTTAAGGTCAGCTTTGACACGCCCGAGTACACTGCCAACGCCGATGGTATAGGTACTTTACGCTTACTGGAAGCAATCCGTATATTAGGTTTAGAGAAGAAGACAAAGATTTATCAGGCTTCAACTTCAGAACTGTATGGTTTGGTTCAAGCGGTTCCTCAGTCAGAAACTACTCCGTTCTATCCTCGATCTCCTTATGCGGTGGCAAAGATGTATGCTTATTGGATAACTGTAAATTACCGCGAGGCCTATGGTATATATGCTTGCAATGGAATTTTATTTAATCATGAAAGCCCATTGCGCGGCGAAACCTTCGTAACCCGTAAAATTACCAGGGCCGCAGCTAAAATAGCTATGGGATTGCAGGATAAATTGTATTTAGGAAATCTTGACGCCCAACGTGATTGGGGTCACGCCAAAGATTATGTAGAGGCCATGTATTTAATTTTGCAGCAAGAAGTTGCAGAGGATTATGTGATAGCTACAGGTGTTACTACCCGTGTGAGAGAGTTTGTGAGGTTAGCATTTGCC
>CAMLFI010000063.1 GCA_946479225.1 uncultured Mucilaginibacter sp.
CGACTGCCTTATACCCGAAGCCTGGCTGTCCATAGTAAAAACAAAGTCTGTTTTTATAGTAGTAAAGCTGCGGTACTTTGCGGCTACCGCGTCTAATATCTTTTTAGCTTCGCCGTCCTTCTGTGCAAACACATTTACCGATGACAATAGCAATGCTGCGTATATTATTAATTTCTTCATATTGTGTAAGACTGTTATTTAGGGAGAACGTTTATTGCGGCGGGCGTGTTTTAAACATGTTTGTCATTTCGAGCGGTAGCGAGAAATCTATGCAAAAGTTGAGCAGCGGGACCAGCTCGTGTATAGATCTCTCACTATCGTTCGAGATGACATAAAAATGAATTAACTCTTATTCTCCAACGTTTCAAAATACTGCATCAACGAGTATTCATCAGGATACAACACCTCGCGGGCTTTGCTACCCTCAAACGGACCAACTATACCTGCGGCTTCCAACTGATCAATAATTCGTCCTGCGCGGTTATAGCCTAGTTTTAGCTTACGTTGGATTAAAGAAGTAGAACCTTGCTGATGCATCACAATTAAGCGCGCCGCTTCTTCAAACATCGGGTCGCGGTCATCAGGATCAAAATCCTTAGGACCAGTACTTTCTCCTTCGCCTATATATTCCGGTAATTCGTAAGCACTTGGGTAGCCCCGCTGCGAGCCGATAAAATCAGAGATTTTTTCTACTTCCGGAGTATCTACAAACGCGCATTGCAAACGTATCAAGTCAGAGCCGGTTGAGAACAGCATATCACCACGACCGATCAATTGATCTGCCCCGCCGGCATCTAAGATTGTTCTTGAATCGATTTTTGACAGCACCCTGAATGCCAGCCTTGACGGGAAGTTGGCTTTAATAGTACCGGTGATAATATTTACGGATGGCCTTTGTGTTGCAATAACCAAATGGATACCCACCGCACGGGCCAGCTGCGCAATACGTGCGATAGGCATTTCTACCTCTTTACCGGCGGTCATCATTAAATCGGCGAACTCGTCTATCACCAACACAATAAATGGCAGGTAACGGTGCTTTTCGGGGTTGCTTATTTTACGGTTGATGAACTTGGCGTTGTACTCTTTCAAATTACGCACCTGCGCGTCTTTCAACAGATCATAACGCTGATCCATCTCAATACAAAGCGAGTTAAGCGTGTTTACTACCTTTTTGGTATCGGTGATAATAGCATCGGCTTCATCGGGCAGCTTAGCTAAAAAGTGACGTTCAATTTTGCGGAACAAGGTTAGCTCCACTTTTTTGGGGTCAACCAGCACAAATTTTAATTCTGCGGGATGCTTTTTGTAAAGCAATGATACCAATATGGCGTTGATACCAACAGATTTACCTTGACCGGTAGCACCTGCAACCAGTAAGTGCGGCATTTTGGCCAGATCGGCAATAAACACCTCGTTTGATATGGTTTTACCCAAAGCTATGGGCAGCTCCATTGTAGTGGTTTGGAACTTCTCTGATGCCATCATAGATCGCATAGAAACCATCTCCGGGTTTTGGTTAGGCACCTCAATACCAATAGTACCCTTGCCCGGCATTGGCGCGATGATACGGATACCTAATGCCGCAAGACTCAGGGCTATATCGTCTTCCAGGTTTTTTATTTTAGAGATCCGTACACCCGGTGCAGGTATTATTTCATAAAGTGTTACTGTTGGGCCAATGGTAGCCTTTATTTTATCTATCTCAATATTATAATGATTGAGCGTTTCAACAATCTTATTCTTATTAGCCTCTAACTCCTCTGAGTTAACCTGTATTTTATTTGATCCGTAGTTTTCTAACAGATCTAACGGCGGCATTTTGTACGATGCCAGATCAAGCTTATGATCATAAGTACCAAACTGATCTACCAACGATTTTGCCTTGTCATCATCCGCCTTTTCTACATTTAACACCGGCGTTGGGCGTTCAACTTCTAAGGTAAGCGGAATATCGCTACCAATTTCAGGATCGGCGTTCTCATCATCCGGCCTTAACACAACTGTTTCATGAAACACCGCCTCGGGCTCAACAGCCTTAACAGGCTCGGCTTTTATGCTGTTAGCCGCACCTGTGCGCGGCCACTCAACGGGTTTTGAAGGCATTTCTTCAATCAGTTCAATAGATTCAGGTGATGCGATATCAATATCGTCATCAGCAACGGCTAATTTAGGTTTGCGCTGCGGCAGTTTAAAATCGATATTATAAGCTATTATCAAAACCGTTAACGCGGCAAATACCAATACGCCGCCGGTGCCTGCCTGCCCTATCTGGGCATCAAGCAAACGGTTACTCCAAAAGCCAAATTGTCCCTCTAAAAAGTGCGGATAATCAATAATAAAAGCGTGAACAAATCCCACTGCAACTGATAAGAATATCAGCACAAAAAAAGAATAAGCCAGGGTTTTACCTAACGAGAAAATGCGCACCTTAAACAGCATGCGGTATCCCATTATAAAAAATACAAATACAAATACAAAGGATGCCACGCCAAACCACTCAAACATAAACTGATTTGACAGCAGCGCGCCAAACTTACCCAGCCAGTTATCAACAACCGGGTCGGTTATGCCTTTATCTAACAGTTCTGCCTGCGTTTTAAACAGATTGCTCCAACCGCCATTGTTGGCAGACACGTAGCTCTGATCCTGCTCCCATGTAAACAGGTAGGATGTGAAGGCGATAAGAAAAAAGATGGAAAGAATTAAGAAAAACAGGCCGGCTATCTTAATAAGACGGCCATCCTGCAGGTTAAAAACCGGCATACTATCGCCTACCGGTCTTGATGAACGCGGCTTTGTGCCCTTATCAGATGGTTGGCGCGGCGGATTTTCTTCCCTGAAACTATTTGATTTAAACTGATTTCCTTTAATTGGCATTCAAATTATGGCGTAGTATATGCAAATATAAAGTTACACAGATTAAACAACTATGCCGCTAAAGTTTTAATTTTTTTAGTAATATTGAAATCAATGAGTACAGAATTACTTGAGCAATATGTTACCGAAGCAAACCTTGAAGGCTTAACCGCGTTGCTGAAGGAAAACGCGGCCCTTGCCACTAAAACAACCAGCTTTAATGTATCGCCGTTAATGCTGTCGTGCTATTACAAAAAACCTGACATCACAGCCCTGCTGTTAAATTATACCGGCGACCTTAACCTGTTTGAAGCCGCGGCAACCGGCAAATTTGATACGCTTGCTCACCTGGTTTATACCCACCCCGAGGCCATTAATAAATATGCTGATGACGGTTTTACCGCTTTGGGCCTGGCGTGTTACTTTGGCCAGTTTGAAGCAGCACGTTATTTGGTATTAAAAGGTGCGGACGTTAACCTGCCATCAAAAAATGGTTACAATGTTTTCCCGATACATTCCGCAGCCGCAGGCAATTACACAGACGTAGCCCGCATGCTGATAGAAAGCGGTGCCGATGTTAACGTAAAACAGCAAATGGGCGTTACCCCACTTCACTCAGCCGCGCAAAACGGTAACCTTGAACTGATAATATTGCTGTTGGAAAAAGGCGCTGTTGTAGATGTGCGCATGGAAGGCGGCAAACTACCCGCCGATCTGGCCCGCGAAAAAGGCTTTACAGAAATTGCAGATATTTTAGGTTAATTAAAAAGGGTCAAAAGTAAAAGCCATTTTGGTTTTCTGTCCCTAAAAACCGGCTTTTACCTTTAACCCTTAAAAAACTATATAGTAAAACGCTATTAATATACGCTGCCTGCCAGCATATCGTAATAGTTGTAAGTAGGCGTTTTTTGCAGGTTGGCCAATTTGCCAGCCGCATTAGCTAAATTAATAACCACCTGTTCGCCATATTTTTGCTTTAAGTTTTTAACAAACAAATATTGCATATAGCGTAAAGGCATTTTTGTAGGTCGTACTTGTTTAAAAAATTGAGGGTCTGCGGCTACCATAGCGGCCAACTCGCGGTAAAACTCAGGAATATTTGGAGCTTTTGATGTCATGGTAGGATACTCTTTACCCCATTTGGCATAAAACGCGTCAAACTGCTTTTCTTTTTCAGGATAGGTATGATAAACCCAATCACTGGCGTTGTTATAAAGATAATCCAGGTACGTTTTAAAGGGAGCATATTCCACGTTCTGCGTCAGTGCCTGCTTAAAGCATTCCGTGTTATTTTCAATTAAGTTGGTGATATTTTGTGGGTCGCGGGTTGTTAGCACTTCATTAATGGGGCATTGTGCAGCAGCTTTTAAACTGAAAGCCACCAAGCAGACAAAAATTGCGTTTTTCATAATTTCAGCCGTTAAATTGATTGGTTATTTAAAGATATAACATTTCAATCACAATAATGTTACAAAAAAGCAAAAAAAATTCCTTGCCAAGGCCAAATAATTTTCTAAGTGTACAAAAAACACAGGTGTGTGTTTTATACAATAATTAACCTTAAGTTAATGTATTTAAGGCGCTGATTTAAAGAAATTTACAAGGCAAGAAAGGAAACCTTACAGGTAACAAATACCTATAGCATCGTCGCCGTTATAGAAAAAAGGTTCAAAGTTTTCGCCCTCAACCAGTTCGCAGCTCACTATCATAGATGTGAACAATACATTGCCAAACAAGTTGGCTATTGCCGCATCGGCAGCATCTTTGCCTGTTGAAATTTTAACTATACCATTTAAAGGTGCCAGGCCTGTGGCGTCAAACAATATCCAATCGCCGCCCAAATACGCCTCAAAGCAGGCGTGGAAATCCGCAGGCTTAAGGTTATAGGAATAGCCTGTAAAGTACCTTGCCGGAATATTCAATGCGCGGCATAATGTGATGCCCAGATGTGCAAAATCACGGCACACGCCGGCTTGCTCGGTAACGGTATCAAATGCCGAGGTATTTGTGTTACTAAAGCCGCTTAAGTACTCAATGTTTTTATTTATCCAGCGGGTTAAGGTCAATACCTTATTAAAAGAGTTTTTTATATGCCCGAAATAGTTATTGGCCAGCCTGAATAACTTATCCGATTGGCAATAGCGGCTTGGGTTAAGGTAGGGGATGATTGCCGGATCAAGCTGCGCCACCGGGATATCTGGTCTATCCGAAAAGTCAACCAATTTAAAGCAATTGTCGACCGTAGCTTTATAACCTATTTTAAGTAACGTGGGTTCAACCACCTCAAAGCGGATCAACCTGTTTTCGCCGCTTACAGCAGGTAACTCTTCGGTTTTTATATAGGGCGAAATGGTAAACTCTTCGCTCAACACCGTTTGGTGCTGGTTGCGGAGGGCATTAACACTTAATATCAACGTACTCTCCGATGATACCTTATATTCCATTTCGGTGAATACGTTAAATTTCATTTCTTATAAGTGCTATGGCAATTTATCAAATGCCGAGTCCATCCAATCTTCTGATATATTATCGAGCGCCGCTTTTAGCTCCTCGGCCCATTGAGTTGAAATATTCTCCAGGTCCTTCTTCTCGTATCGCTTTTCGACTATTTCAAAACTGTCCTTTTTGTATAATACCACATCTATAGGGAAGTCGACATTATTTGAGCTTACCCGGGTAGAATCAAACGAAAGGAACCCCGCCTTAAGCGCAAGGCGCAGACTTGAATTTTCGTTCAGTGTACGGTTAAGTATAGGTTTACCATGCCCCGAGTTGCCAATAATTATAAATGGTGCCCCCTGGCCAAGCTCAACCCAGTTTCCTTCGGGATAAAGTAAAAACAGTTTGTGTTCATCGTCATCCTTCAACTGCCCTCCAATTATAGAATGCAGATCAAAATTAAAGCCCGCTTTTTCAAGCGACTCCCTGTCCTCAGTCGCTACTCTTTTTATCTGCTCGCCAAATGCATTCACCGCCTTATACATCTTGTTATATTCGGTCGTTTCAAGCAATTCTTTAAAATACACAATGGCTTTGTCCCGCGTTGACCGCAGGCCGCTCGTCATGATAAAAAGAGAAAAATGGTCTTTTTGTTCTATTGATATTTTCTTTTTTACAGTAGTATCCGTTCCCGAAGTGATGCGGGTATCGGCAATGGCCAGCAACCCTTCTTTAACCTTAATCCCTAAGCAGTAAGTCATTATAATTAAGTATCTGTTTACAAAAATTTCAGGTGCACAAATTAGTAAAATCAGGCGGCTTTAACCGGGTATTTTTTTTAAAACTTATTTTGGCAAATATGATGGAAGTAATAAATATTAGTTAAATTTATAGCGCCTATGACAATTTAATCTTTGATAGAATGCTTGTATGCACCCTAATATATAGCCTAATTACCGCGCCAAAGTTAATGTGATGAGGGTGTACTTTTTTACAAGGATCGATCCGCTTAACCGCTCTAATTTTTATCATTATAGCACCTACCAAAACCTGCGCTCTGTAAAAGTACTAAGCCTGGTTTATCTTATCGTTAGTTTATCCT
Source organism: uncultured Mucilaginibacter sp. (assembly GCA_946479225.1). Next base: position 6,401 of record CAMLFI010000063.1, read on the forward strand.
TAAGGCTTTTTGTTACAATAACCGACCTGCCTGTACAGAATGTTGAGCATCTAGATGAATTCAACCAGGCTAATTGGATATCCATAATTGTCTCTCCCCTTTTTTATGCCGGATCTGTTTTTTTGCTGAAACATTACCAAAAAAACCTCACCATAAGAATGCTTGCCCGGGCCTTTACGCTGTTGTTTGCCCTGTTTGTTATGCTCAGTTTTATGCGCGCCACGTTTTTTTCCATGCACAACCCGCGCAATACCTTAGTAATGTACCTCATCGGGCTTGTTATGATAGCGGTATTTTACACATTTGAGCATTTTGAAACAATTTTCCTGGCCTTGGTTACCGGCATAGCTTTTTCGTTGCTTTTGCCTTTTTACCAAAATGGTGCAAACGAACTGGTTATGAATAACCTGGCCTCGTTGATATTGCTCATCGTTTTTTTCTGCATATCCAGGTATACTTTCTCTTACCGGGCCGACAACTATTTAAAGCTAAAGGCAATTGAGCAAAAGAACCGCGAAATTGAACAAGCCATAAGGGCCAAAAATGAAATATTAGGCGTTGTGGCGCATGACCTCCGCAATCCACTGTCAGCCATAAAGACGCTTGTTGCCATTATGAAAATGGAAGAAAAAATGGACGATGAAGATCATGACAACCTCGGCATGATCCAAACATCCTGCGACAAGGCTGCATCGATAATTAACGATCTGCTTGAAACTGCCCATGATGAGCAGCACCACGATTTTGATACAGAAAAAGTTGAGCTTAACCAGTTTTTGTTGAAAATTGTTGACGAGTGGGTTAAAAGCAAACATGGGCAGGCTAATATCTTGTACTATGGGACACATCAACCGGTGTTTGCCAATATAAACACCGAAAAAATGGAACGCGTATTGGATAATCTGATCAGCAACGCCATCAAGTTTTCGGGACCAAGCAACCATATTGAAATACTGTTACGCGTTACCGACACTGATGTTTTAATTGATGTAAAGGATTTTGGCATGGGCATTCCCGAAGAATTAATCCCTTACATTTTCGAGCGTTTCTCAAGAGCGAGCAGACGGGGCGTGCGTGGCGAAGAATCAGTAGGACTGGGCCTGAGCATAGTGCGCCAGATTGTTACCAAACATGGCGGCGATATAAAGGTACATAGTGTTGAAAAGCAAGGCACTACCTTCACCATTAACATGGCTATGGTAAGCTAAATATATCAGGTACCGTAAGCGGCGGCAGTGGCATTAGAAAAGTAACTGTTAACCACATTCAGTAATTCACCCAAATCAAAGGGCTTAGCCAAAAAGTGGTCTGCACCATAATTTCCTAATGATTCAAGTACGCGGGGATATCCCGAAATCATAATAACCGGCAGATGTTGGGTGCGTGGATTGATCTTAAGCTGATGACAAAGCTCGCCCCCGTTAATACCCTCTAATATATAATCAATGATAACCAGGTTTGCGTGCGAACTGCGCACGGCTTCGTAAACATTATCCACCTGCGATACGCATTCAACCTCGTAGCCTTCACCGCTCAGGGCCTCATTTAGCAGATCAAGCAGGGCACTATTGTCGTCAATTACCAGTATTTTCTTTGTCATTTTATAAATCCAATAATTGGTAGGGTAATAACAATAATTGGAAGTCAATTGTTTTTCGTTCACGAAAAACAACGCTCAAATTTCTTGCAGCAATATTCTTTCGGACTTTCCGTCTTTCCGACTTCCGGACTTCCCAACAAAACATTACTTTTGAAATTATGCTAACGCTTACCGCCCATACGCTTGAGAAAATGGAACTGCTGCTAAAAACAGCGGGATATAAGGTGCGTTATGAGAAAGGCAACTTTAAAACGGGTGCATGCCTGCTGCAAAACAGCAAGATAATTGTGATCAACCGATTCTCCAACCTGGAGAGCAAGGTGTTGGCCATTGCCGATCTGCTTCGCGATCTGGAGGTTGACCATAATTTGCTCGATGATAAACAGACTGCTTTTTTACAGCAGCTTAAACAAACCAAACTGCAGCTGTGATAGTCACTTTTTTAGGAACCGGAACGTCGCAGGGTGTACCTGTAATAGCCTGTGGTTGCGAGATATGCTCATCGACCGACCCGCGCGACAAGCGCCTGCGCAGTGCTATTTTAGTAGAGAGCGACAGCACAACGGTTGTTATTGATTCGGGACCCGATTTTAGGTATCAGATGCTGCGGGCCAATGTTCAGAAACTGGATGGGCTTGTTTTTACGCATGAGCATAAGGACCACGTAGCAGGTATGGATGATATCCGTGCCTTTAACTACAAACAACAGGCCCCAATGGAAATTTATGCTGATAAACGGGTGCAAGCCACGCTTAAACGCGAATTCCCTTATGTTTTTGATGAATACAAATATCCGGGCATTCCGCGGGTTAACTTAAATACTATCAGCGCTGAGCCATTCAACGTTGGAGATATTGTGCTGACACCAATTGAAGTGATGCACTACCGCTTGCCGGTATTAGGTTTCAGGATAAATGATTTCACTTACATTACCGATGCCAAAACCATTGCCGACAGCGAAAAAGAAAAATTAAAGGGTACAAAAATATTGGTGCTTAACGCGCTGCAAAAGCAAGAGCATATTTCGCATTTCACCTTTCAGGAAGCGATTGATTTTGCGCAGGAAATTGGCGCTGAGACAACCTATTTCACCCACATCAGCCATCGCCTGGGCAAACATGCTGATGTTACCGCAGAACTACCTGCAGGGATAGAATTAGCATATGACGGGCTAAAGGTTTCTATTTAAACTGTTATCTTTTCGTTAACGAATTATCCCAAACCGCTTTAGCAATACGGGCTATAACGCTTTGACGTGTGTCCAGGTCGGCTGTGGAGTTGCCTACAAACACGGCTAGTGCTAGATGTTGCCCATTGGGCAAGGTAATTATCCCCAAATCGTTAGTGGCCGGCGCTAAGCCGGCATTGTTGGTGTCTGATCTTCCTGTTTTATGAGCCACAATAGTGCCGGCGGGCAATAACCCTTTTATTTGGTTTGGGCCGGTGGTAGTTTCCAACATTTTTTTCATCAGCGTATCGGTACCCGCTTTGTTAAGTGCTTTGCCTTGATAAAAGGCATCCAACAAATGCACCATGGCCGCCGGTTTGCACCAATTGGTGTACTGCACTTCCCAGGCCGCATCCATATCTGCTTCGGACGCATCAATAACTATTCCCTTTATGCCGATACTCCCCAGGTAATCCATAACAGGCTTAACACCGCCCAGCTTATCCAGCAAAATATCGCAGGCGTTATTGTCGCTTAATGATACCATATAGCTCAGTAATTCGCTTAAAGACATGTCAACGCCTTTGGGATATTTTTCAAACAGCGGACCTCTGCTATGGTGCATGTCACGCTCTCGTATCTTTATTATCTGGTTCAGATTAAACTTACCCCTTTCTACCTGGCGCATTACCGCAAGCGCTATCGGGAACTTCATAACGCTTTGCATAACCATTTGCG